>JAUHYN010001000.1 GCA_030426505.1 bacterium
CGCATCGGGCCGGCGTCGCGCACCGGGCCGGCGTCGCGCACCGGGCCGGCGTCGCGCGGCAAACCGGCGTCGCGGATCGGACCGGCGTCGCGCACCGCGCCCGCGTCGCGCTGACCCGAGTCCGGCACGCCCCCGTCCACGATCGGGTTGTTGGGCGTGATGTCCGCGCTCGACCGGGGCTGGAGTTGGTAGCCGCCGGTCCCGCCCGGCGCGAACTGCGTCCAGATCCCGCGGAGCCGGAACGGACCCGGCGGAACGCCAAAGCCGGGGAGGTTCGTCGCCGCCATGCTGCGCACGACGAGGGCGCCGGTCCCGTCGCTGACGTCGACGTTGCCATCGCTCGGCCAGGTCGTCGTCCCGTCCGTGATCACGACGTCGAGGATCTCGACGAGCTGGGACTCGTACGCCTCGCCGTCCGCGAGGAGCTGCGCGATCGTGCGCTGTCGAATCGGGACGGTGCCGCTGCCGACGATCGTGACCTCGACCTCGGGCCCGGTGACCACGGGTTGATCGGTGCGCTCGTCCTGACCGACCTGGCGCACACCACGGAACACGCCGACCTTTCCGAGCACGCGTACGCGGTCACCCGGCACGATCGGGATCGGCGTCGAGAAGTCGAAGACACGGATCGCGTCGAGGCTGTTCGGGTCGGCGAGGAAGAAGTTCGTCGTGCCGATGTCGAACGCCTCGTTGGTCGTGAGGGCGATGCCTTCGATGCGGACGCTGTGCCCGGCCCAGAGCGGCACCTCGTTCACGTCCTGCGCCCGCGCGGTCGCGATCGGTGTGATCAGCGTAGGCGGGAGGACGTTCTCCCAGTAGAAGTTCGGGTTGTTCGGCGTGTCCACGGCGTTCGGCGGCGAGGTCACGACGTTCCCGGCGGCGTCCGTCGCCGAGAAGTAGTAGCGCAGGTACTGCTGGTTGAACGCGGACGTGTTCATCGACAGGATCGCGGTGAGTTCGAACGTGTCTCCGCTCTGCGTCGTGGGGACGTGTTGGTAGGACAGCGGCGTAGGCCCCGCGAGGTCGACGCCGGTCGCGACGACGATCTCGACCGTCTGGAGATCTCCGTTGGGATCGATGACGTCGGCGCTGCGCGTGAGCATCTGTCCGTCGACCGCCGCGAACGGCGCGCGCGTCTCGTTGGAGATGGTGGGCGGCAGGTTGGGCGTGGTCATGAAGCCCGTCCCCGGCGTCGGGCTCGAGACGACGAAGTCGATCGACGCGTCGCCGGTGAGTGCGACGCGCACGATGGTCTGTCCGGACGCGGGCGCCCCCGCGGGCGAGCCAGGGATCTCGTTCCGCCCAGTGCCCCACTCCGCACTGCTCACGACGTTGCCGAGGTCGTCGCGGAGGACGACGCCGTCTCCGCCGTTCGCGAGCGCGAAGCCGCCGGTGCCCGCGGTGGTCACGGTGAGGTTCGGGACGGTCGCGTCGTCCGCGCCTTCGGCGAGCTCGAACGACGCGGTCGCGTTGAGCATGAAGCCCTCGGAGGCCGCCATCGTCGCGTAGGCGGTCGCTTGCCGCGCGACGACGACGAGTTGTCCGCCCCCGAGCGTCGTGCCGGCCGGGAACGCGTACTCGCGCGGCGTCGCCGGACCGAAGTCGTTGACGAGCCACCCCGCGATCGAGACGGGCGTCGTCCCCGCGTTGTGGATCTCGATCCACTCGGCGTCGTCCGAGCCGTTGGGATTCGGCTGCACCTCGCTGAGGACGACCTGCGCCGAAGCGACGGAGGGCATCGACGCGAGGACGAGCGCGAGGGGCCACTTCATCCTTTGGGGATACTTCAGCCCAGAGGCGGTGTCGAATCGGGTCGGGGCGACGCGCCCGACCGCGCGACCTCACGCAGAGCCGGGAGCACGATGTCGATCTTCGTGCGCGTCCCGAGCGGCGCGCGGTAGACCGCGTAGAGCGCGGTCGACTCGAAGATCTCGATCGGCAGCCGCCGCAACAGGCCATGCTCCACCGCGGCCTGCGCGACGACGTCCGGGAGCACCGCGAGGTAGCCGCCGGCGAGGCAGAAGTCGACGCCGAGCTGCAGCTGCGTGAGTTCGGCGCCGACGATCCGCGCGACGTCCGGCGGCCAGTGATCGTCGCCCGACGGCGGCGCGGCGAAGCGGTGTGCCTGGACCTCTTCGAGGGTCGGCGCTTCGACCGCGAAGAGCGGGTGCGATTGCCCGCAATAGACGCCGTAGCCGATCCCGGTGAGGCGCTCGACGACGAGATCGGAGTGCGCGACGGGATCGTCGACGAGGGCGAGATCGAGATCGCCGGTGAGGAGGAGTTGGTTCGAGCGCTCGCCGTCCGCGGACTTCATCACCGGGACGAGCTCGGGGTGCGTGTCGCGCAGCGCCTCGAGCGCCGGGAGCACGAACAGCGACGCGAACGGGCCGGGGCACGCGATGCGGATCGGTCCGCGCGCGCCGGTCTCCGCGAGGAGCTCGACGCCGTCGTCGAGGACGCGCATCGCGTGGCGCACGGAGACGAGGAGCGTGCGGCCGGCGTCGGTGAGGATCAGGTTGCGACCGCGGCGCTCGAAGAGCTCGACCTCGAGCGCGTCTTCGAGGAGGCGAATCGATCGCGACAACGCCGACGCGCTGACGTGCATCTCTTCGGAGGCCGACGGGAGGTGCTCGGCCTCCGCCACCGCGCGGAAGGCTGGCAGCCAGTTCCAAAACGCGGTCAGTCGGCGGACGCGGTCCATGGCTCAGGGCTTCGCGGGGCGTTGTTTGAGGAGCTCGATCCATGAGGGCGCGAGCTCTTTCCAGACCGCGCCCTTGCCGAGGTAGTGCCGCTTGAAGACCTCGCCGGTGCGCGGGAGGTACGTCGTGAGGCCGTGGCTGTAGTCCTCGATGCCCGGGTAGGACTTCGACGGGATGTTCTTGAAGTGCGTCGCGGCCTTCGTGGTCTCGCGGAGATCCTTCGCCGCCTTCGCGATGTCGGATCGCGGGAACGCGCGCTCGAGCTCCTTGCACATGTGGATCACGTCGACGACGTCTTCGTCGCCCGCGGCCTTGTCCTCTTCGCTCGCGTCGACGCCGTAGCTGCCGTAGCGCGGGAGGGATTCGAGGAGCGTCTGGATCTTCTCTTCGCCGCGGCCGCCCGCCGCGAGGAGCGCTTCGCCGAGGCGGTCGAGGCCGGCCCAGATCTTCGGCGCCGCGTCGAGCTTCACCGCGGAGAGCGTCGTGCCGTGGGCCTTGTCGACGAGCGTGTGGGCGAGGTCCTCGGGGGTGAGCTTGCCGGCCTTCTTCTCGGCCTTCGCGAGGCCTTCGAAGACACGGTGGTAGCCCCAGCCGGTCGCGTCGAGGAGCTCTTCGCTGCCGACCATGTACTTCGCGCCGAGGCTGTCGAGTAGCGCGCTGACGCCGCTGTTCGCCATGAGGCACGCGTCGAAGCCCATCACGTCCGGCGGCCGCTCGACGCCCGAGAGCGCTTCGATCAGCTCGTGCGGGCGGAGCATGTCGGAGCCACGCCCGGCGTTCTCGTCCTCCGCGATGCCCTTCCACGCGAGGCCGTGGCTCCACACCGAGAAGAACATGTGGTCGGACGGGATGCCCTTCTGGACGAAGTCGAGCGAGCGACGGAGCGTATCGGG
>JAUHYN010001001.1 GCA_030426505.1 bacterium
CCGATCGCGGGCCACGCGCGCCTCCGCGGGGACGAGGTCACCTTCAAGGGGCTCGTGTCGTCCCTCGACGGACGCCGCGTGTTCGAAGGGACGCGCGTGGGCAAGCCCGACGCCGCGCTCGGCACGGACCTCGCCGAAGAGCTCCTCGACGCCGGCGCACGCGAGGTCCTCGCCGCGCTGAAGGCGGCCGGGTGAGGCGGCTCGCGTGAGCCTCGCGGGTCGCGGCGTGCTCGTCACGCGCGCCCGCGAACAGGCGGACGCGTTCGTCTCGGCGATCGAGGACGCCGGTGGACACGCGATCGTCGCGCCGGTGATCGCGCGTTCGTTCGACGTCGACCCCGGTCCGGTGCGTGCCGCATTCACGGCCCCGATCGACGCGGTCGTCCTCACCTCGACCAACGCGGTGGAGGCCGTGTCGCGCCTCGTCTCGGCGGTCGCCGCGCCGGTGTTCTGCGTGGGCCCCAAGACCGCGGCGGCGATCGATGGCGCGGTGTTCACCGGCGAGGTCGTCGTCCCGGACGCGGAGTTCCGCGCCGAGTCCGTCGTGGCTGCGCTCGCGGAGCGGTGGCCGTCGGGCGGCGCCCGGATCGTGGTGCCACGCGGCGCGCACGGCCGCGAGCTCCTCCTCGACGCCCTCACCGAGCTGGGCTTCGAAGTCGACGCGCCCGAGGTCTATACGATCGGCCCGAGGCGCTGGTCCGACGCGGAGCGCGCCGACGCGGAGCGCGCCGAGATCGTCACCTTCCTCAGCGGGCGGACGATCGAAGCGTTCCTCGCGGCCTTCGACGGCGCTCAGGGCTACCTCGCCGAGCGCACCGTCGCGGTGATCGGCCCCGTCGCGGCGGAGGCGGCGGCGCGCCTCGAGGTGCGCGTGGACGTGGTGCCCGAAGAAGCGACCGTCGAGGGGCTCGTCGCAGCGCTCCAGCGCCTGTAGTCACGTTCCTCCTCTCGGGGGGGCCTGGGCCATCGCCGCACGGCTCCACGTGCGTCGCGAGTTGCGCCCGGGGCCCGCGCCGTATTACCCCGGGCGGGTCACCATGACCGTCCCCAGCGAACACATGCCGCCCACGTACAAGGTCGTCGAGCTGTCCACGGTCACCGACGAGGCGATCGAGGACACGCTCAACGAGTGGACCGCTCAGGGCTGGGTGTACGACGGGATCCAGTTCGCCATGCGTGAGAGCAGCAAGCGCCCCGCGATGGCGTTCATCGTGTTCACGCGGCGCCCGCCGAGCGGGTCAGCCTGACTTCTTGGGGCCACGCAGCGCGGCGCCCTCGGCCTCCAACAAGCGCGAAGGGAGATCCGGGTGCGGCTGGGCGATCAGCTCGGTGCGAATGATCGCCTGCGGCGAGAGCACCTCGATGACGACATCGCGCGCCGCCTCCACCATGTGCAGCGCGCCCGTCAGCGTGAAGACGCCCTTACCGGAGAGGCCCGCGCCGAAGCGGAGCTCGAGGAGCGACGCGTCCGTCTCCTTCAGCACTCGATCGATCGCGACCAGCGTCCAAGAGATCGCGGTGGTCTCCACGATGAGCAGCGATTCGCCCATCGCGGCGTCGAGCTGGGAGGCGAGGGCGTCCACGAGCGCGCGCGCGGGGTCGCGCAGGATGACGTGCGCGACGCGGTCCTCCTGCGCGATCTCCAGCGCGGCGTCGAGCGCCTCTTCCACCTCCGCGACGCCGCCGCTGATCAGCACCCAGTACCGACCGGGCGAGACCGTGCGCGACGCGACGAACGTGGTCTCGGCGCGCTTGGCCATCGCGTCGAGGACGACGATGCCGCGCGCGATCGTCGCGAGCTCCAGGGAGGCGAGGGCCTCGCCGCGCACGACGAGGGGCGCGTTCACCACTGCTCCTGCGTGGTCTCGAAGCTGCCGCGGCGGTTGAGGATCAACGCGTCGAGGACGTTCTGATGCTCCTCGCGGAGCGCGGGCGTGACCTTCGAGGCCCGCAGGATCACGCGGACGATCTGCCGGCGCGAAAGGCCCTCTTCGGCGCGGAACTCGGGCTGCTCGATCGCCGTGACGATCTCGCCCGGCACCTCGTACGTCAGCGAAGTGAAGCCCGGCGCGACCGTCCCGGTGCGCACGGCGGGCGTGAGCGAACCGCCCCGCGGCGTCACGCCCCCGAGCGCGCGCAGGCGGTACTCCTCGCGGATCATCGCGTCGAACGAAGTCGCCTTGGAGCGCTTCGGGACGATCTGGACGGCCACGTCGATCAGCACGGCGGTCGACGTGCGCGAGACGAGTCGCAGCGCCGGGTCGAGGTGACGCGTGGTCTCCGTGGGATCGAGGAAGCCGTCCCCATCGAGGTCCACGGGGCTCTCCTTGAGCGCCGACCGGACGCGCGGAGGGAAGGCCGTGAGGTTGTCGGCGGTGAGGGCGTCGAAGCGCTCCGAGAGGCCGGCGTGGTCGAGCCGCACCAGGAACCCGTAGCCGCGGTTCACGAACGTGCGGTCGCGCCCGACCGATCCCACGTAGCGCGGCGAGGTACACCCCGCGGCGAGCGCGAGGACGAGGAAACACGCCGCGCGCGACGTCATACGATGCGGAAGGCGTCGACCAGCGAGCAGCGCCGTTCGCGCGTGAAGTGGGTGGCGTTCGTGAGCCCTTCGCCCGTGGGCGAGGCGATCGTGAAGGACGTGTAGCCCTCGCCGCCGAGCCCGAGGCCGGCGAACGTAGGTGCGTTCTTCGTGAAGATCGACGTGTTGATGACCCGCGCCATCGCGTGGAGGTTGTCGATGTTGGTCGAGTACATCGCGGCGGTGTGGCCGAAGCCGTGCTCGACGCGCTTGGCCATCGCGATGGCGTCCTCGGCCGACGGCACGCGCACGAACCCGAGCACCGGCATCAACAGCTCGCCCTGCACGAAGGGGCTGTGTTCGTCGCCCTCGACGATCACGACCTGTGCGCCCGGCGCTCGGATGCCGATCGCCTCGAGGATCTTCGAGGCGTCCTTGCCGACCCACTCCTTGTTGGGGTGGCGGCCGTCCTCCGCGACGACGAGGCGCTGGAGCTTCGCGATGTCCGCGCCCTTGACCTCGTAGCCGCCGCGCTCCGCGATGTGCCGCTTGAGGTGGTCGGCGATCTCGGCGACCGCGACGACCTCCTTTTCGGCCGTACAGACGATGCAGTTGTCGAGGCTGCCGCCGTCGACGATGCCCTGCGCCGCCTTCGCGAGGTTCGCGGTCTCGTCGACGACGACCGGCGGGTTGCCGGGGCCGGCCGCGATCGCGCGCTTGCCGGAGTTCATCGCCTCCTTGACCACGCCGGGGCCGCCGGTGACGACGAGGAGGCGGATGCCCTTGTGGCGCATCAGCGCCTGCGCCGACTCGATCGTCGGCTCGGCCATCGAGCAGATCAGGTTCGCCGGTCCGCCCGCGGCCACGATCGCGTCGTTCAGCTTGCCGACGAGATGGTTCGACACGCCCTTCGCGCCCGGGTGGACGTTGAAGACCACCGCGTTGCCGCCGGAGAGCATGCCGATCGCGTTGCAGATGATCGTCTCGGTGGGGTTCGTCGTCGGCGTGATCGCGCCGATGACGCCGTAGGGCGCGCGCTCCGTGAGCATCAGCCCGTGGTCCCCGGACTGCGCG
>JAUHYN010001002.1 GCA_030426505.1 bacterium
CCTTCTCCGAAGCGTTGGGCGAGGCGACGACCGGCCCGCAGCCGATCATCACCGCCGATTCGTTCGACGCCGGGAGCGAAGAGACGATCAGCGCCCTCGACGCCGTGGAGTTCGACGACACGCTCGCGCCCGCCGTCCGCACGGGCCCGATCGACGCCAAGGACGGCGCGGAGGCGCTCTCGTACGTCGACCACATCCCGGGCGCGCAGATCTTCGGGCGCGTCACGGAGATCGAGCGGCTCCGTTCGCGATCGCTCACGCCGCTCACGACCTCGCGCCCGTCTTACACGTTGGTGATCGGGCCCGCCGGGATCGGGAAGACGCGTGTGCGCACCGAGCTCGCGCGGCTAGTGCGTCGCACGCCGAAGCCGCCGCGGGTGTTCGCGGGGCGCGCGGAGGAGGCGATGCAGAACACGCCCTTCGCGTACGTGCGCAAGATCCTGTTCCGCGCTGCGCGCATCCAGTCGAACGACGACGCGCGCGCGCGCCGCGAGAAGATCCTCTCCGTCGTCCCCTCGCCCGAGCACCTCTCGGCGCTCCTCGACGTGGAGTCCGGGAGTGAAGCCGCCGGCCCGCGCATCGGCATGCGCGACGCGGGGCGGACGCTGTTCTACACGTCCGAGCTCGCGCAGGCGCGGCGCAACCGGGACGCGCTCAGTGAGGACGCGGAAGCCGAGCGCGCGACCGTCGTCGCGTTCACGTGCGAGGCGCTCGGGATCCCGTACCCGGAGATCCCGCCGGTCGTCGCCGCGAAGGGCAACGCGCGCCTCCTCGGCGAGCAGATGCGGCGGGCGATCGGGCTGGTGCTCCGGTCGATGTCGGCGCCGGACGGGATGATCGTGATCGTGGACGACGTCCACCTCCTCGACCGTCAGACCGCAGCGGTGTTCGCGGACCTGGTGGGACCTACGTCGGCGGTGCCGTTCGCGTTGATCGGGTTCAGCCTCCCGCACTTCATCGACGCGGACGAGCGCCCGAAGTGGCCGCTCGCGGACGTCGACCAGATGATGGCGGAGGTGATCGAGATGGACCCGCTCGAGAGCCGCCCCGCGCGCGAGCTCGTGCGCAGCGTCGTCGCTTCGGAGATCGACAGCGAAGCCCTCGAGGCGTTCGTGCAGCGCGCGCGCGGCAACCCGCTGTACCTCGAGCAGCTCGTCCACGCGGCGCAGGCGATGGGGTTGCTCGTGGTCGCGGACGGGGCGCACCGCTTCGCGGACGCGAACAGCGGCGGCGAGCTCCCGCAGACGATCGCGGCGGCGGTCAGCGAGCGCATCCTCGCGCGTGACAACTTCGAACAGCGGTTGCTGTCGGCGGCGGCGGTGTTCGGCGAAGTATTCTGGACCGAGGGCGTGGCGGCGGCGCTGAGCGCTCCGATCGAGGAGGTGCAGATCGCGTTCGACCGCCTCATCTTCGCGAACCTCGTGCGGCGCCGGCAGGTGTCCCGGTACCGCGGCGCGACGGAGCTCGAGTTCACCCACGCCGTCATTCGCAGCGTGGCGCTGTCGCGACTGAAGCGCCCGCGTCGCCAAGAGTTCGAAGCGAAGGTCATCGAGTACCTCGAGAGCGTGCGCGAGCACGACGCCGCCGTCCTCGCGGCGCACTACGCGCAGAGCGGTCAGGCGGAGGCCGCTGCGCTGCGCTACATGCAGGCCGCGAATCGGGGGTTGGAGCTCGGCGATCCGGAGTCCGCGCGCGTGCTGATCGAAGCCGCGCTCGCGAGCCTCGACGATCACCGCGCACCGGATCTGGCGCTCCAGGTCCTCGACGTCCTGGAGCGCGTCGCGATCGTGAGCGGTGACTGGGACGCGGGTCGCGAGGCGCTCGACCGCCTCGCGGATCTCGCGCGCGCGCCGGAACAACAGGCGCACATCCTCCTGCGGCGAACGCGCCTCGCGCGCCTCTCGAAGCGCTACGAGGAGGCCGTGGTCGAAGCCGACGGCGCGCGGGAGGCGTTCACGAAGCTCGACGACGCGTCTGGTCTCGCGTCCGCCGAGCTCGCGCGGGCCGAGGCTTCGGAGGCGCTCGGCGACGGCAGGAGCGCCCTGCGCAGCTACCTCGTCGCGCAGGGGAAGCTCAGCCCGAAGTCCGACGCCGAAGGCCTCGCGCGGGTCGGGATGGGGCTCGCGCGGATCGCGGTCGCGTCGGGTGACTACCGCACCGCGGAGAATCGCTACCGCGGCGCGCTGGTCCACGCTGTCGCGCTGCGCGATCACGATCTCACCTTCACGGCGAACGTCGGGCTGGGGGACGTCGCGCGGTTGATCGGTGAGGTCGCGCGGTCGCGCGAGTACCTGGTCGAGGCGAAGCGCGTCGCGTTCGATCGCGAGCGGCGCCTGCTGTTGCGCGTCCACGAGGCGCGGTTGCTCTCGGAGGAGCAGCGCCACGAAGAGGCCTTCGAGCGGCTCGAAGGGATCTACGCGCTCGCGGAAGACGTCAGGCCGCTCGGCGCCGTTCGGCGCTTCTCCTCGTTGGTGCGTGGCCAGATGCTCCGCGCGCGCGCGGGAAGCAGCGAAGTGCGGACGACTTCGCGGCGACTGGCGACGGTCGAAGCGCACCTCGAGCGCGCGCTCGGGAGCGCGGCCACGGAGCAGCCTTCGCTGTCGATGTCGCTCCAGATGGCGCTCGCGGTCGTGCTCGCGCTGCGCGGCGACGACGTACGCGCGACGAAGATGAGCAGCACGGCGATGTCCCGCTTCTCGACCGAGGGCGCGGTCCACGGCGACGAGCCGCCGTGGATGCTCTACGCCGACGCGCGCGTCCATCAACTCACGGGGGCATCCGCTTCGGACGTGCGCACGCGGATGCGCCGCGCGGTGGATCACCTCGACAGCATCGCGAGCCGGCTCGAGCGCAAGGGCCGGCAGGCGTACTTCGACCGGTGGATCGCGAAGGCGATCGTGATGGAGGCGGAGCGCGCCGGCGTCGAGTTGGTGCGCGACGCGAGCTCGGGCCGCCTTGCGACGAAGGGCGAACCGTAGAGGCTCAGATCGCCGCGGCGAGCGCGGCGAGCGCGAGGCCGCCGCCGGTGAACACGGGCCAGCCGTCGCCGACCAACACCGCTTCGATGCCCTGGAGCGCGGCGAGGCGTCGCACGCTCTTTCGCGCGGCGTCGCGGTCCTTCAGCTTGTCGGCGGGGAGCATCATGAGTTCACCGCCGAGGTGCGCGCGCACGAGGTCGCCGGTGATCAGCGTGCGCTCCTCGAGCAGCAACGCGAGCTCGCCCGGGGTCTTCGAGCCGTCGAGCTCGAACACCTTCAGACCGGACACGACCTCGTCGCCATCCTTCAGGCGGCGCGCGACGGGGAGCGCCTCTTCCTGCGCGGGGCCCGACAGCTCGGCGCCGTAGCGCTCGGCGATGGCGACGGCGTCGCGGAGGTGATCGGAGTTGGTGACGACGACGTACTTCGCGCCGCCGACCGACTCGAGGTGTTTGGCGTCGTGCTCCGAGAGCGGGAGTGGATCGATCAGGACGTTGCCGTCCGCGCGGATCCACGCGAGCGCGTTGAAGTCGACGTTGCGCGCTTCGTCGAAGCGCGACCACGTGAGGACGTCGGTGCGGTGGGTGTACTTCATGACGAGGCCTCGT
>JAUHYN010001003.1 GCA_030426505.1 bacterium
CGAGGAGGAGGAGCGTGGAGGCAAAAGCGACGCGTTCGGACATGATCAGCACGCATCACAAGAAACCCCGGCGTGCGTGTCAATCGGTCCGGACCGAGCGACGGCCGGGGCGTGTACGCACAGAGCGGCGTTCGCCCTACCTGGTGTCGGGGTTCAGCCGGTCACGAAGAACAGCGTGATCGTCAGGCAGTGGAACTCGTTGTCACTCGACTGGGTGACGATCTTGTCCACGATCGTCACGCCCGGGTTCGCCGCGAGCCACGCCGTGATCGTCTCGCCGAGCTCTTCGCGCTCGCGCGCCTTCGTCGCCGAGAAGACCTTCACTCCGTTGAAACTGTTCGTCGACATGCCCCGTCACCCCGCTCCGCGCCGCGCCCGAATGCGGCGCGACCCACTCGCTTCATTGTACCGACAAAACCTCTGGGCCGGACGCATTAGTCCGCGCGCGATCGACCGCTGTCTCGAAAGCGAACGCGCGCTCAGACCGTGCGCCGGACCGGAGGCGCAGGCTGGTCCTTCTTCGGCGGCGCCGGGGCCGGCGGCTCCTCGTCGACGATGTCTCGACTGAGCAGCTTGTATCGACGGAACGACGCCTCGAGGTACACGCGGTTCGTGATCGCCGGCGGGCGATACGTGAACTCGATCTTCTGCGGCGTGAAGGTGCCGAAGATCGCCTGCCCGTCCGCGGAGAGCGTGAGGCGTAGCTTCGCCGTGACGGTGCCGTCGATCTCGGGGACCAGCTCTTTCGGGAAGCCCTGCGAGACGATCAGCTCCTCGCCGTGATCGCGGCGGGTCATGAAAATCGTGCGTCCGCGGAGGATGCCCGTGTACTCCTGGAACCCGCCGCGCATCAGCCGGCGGCCGCGCACGAACGGGCCGAACTGCACGAGCGTGATGCGCTCCGGCTTGCCGCCCGCGAGGCCTTCGTCCACGCGCGCCCACGTCCCGGCGACTCGGATCGTGAACCCGCGGACGATCCACAGGAGGACGAGGAGCCCTGCGAAGATGAGGAGCAGGTGCCAGAACTGGAGCTCGATCGGTCCGAGGCGCAGCATCCCAAGAAGGTTCCCGGGGTTTTAGGCGAGTTTGGGCTTTTCGGCCATCCCGCGATTCTCTATGGTCCTCGGCCCATGGCGCCGAAGGCCTCCAAGATGTCGAAGGTCCGCAACATCGGGATCGCGGCCCACATCGATGCCGGGAAGACGACCGTCTCCGAGCGCATCCTGTTCTACACCGGGCGCATCCACAAGACGGGCGAGGTCCACGACGGCGAAGCCACGATGGACTGGATGGAGCAGGAGCGCGCGCGCGGCATCACCATCACCGCCGCCGTGACGACCTGCCCCTGGAAGGACCACGACATCCACCTGATCGACACGCCCGGCCACGTCGACTTCACGGTCGAGGTCGAGCGGTCCCTCCGCGTGCTCGACGGCGCGGTCGCCGTCTTCTGCGCGGTCTCCGGCGTGGAGCCGCAGTCCGAGACCGTGTGGCGCCAAGCCGCGCGCTACGGCGTGCCGCGCCTGGCGTTCGTCAACAAGATGGACCGCATCGGCGCAAACTTCGCGCACGTCGTCGAGGACATCGAGAAGAAGCTCGGCGGCGCGAACCCCGTCCCGATCCAGTTGCCGATCGGCGCCGAGTCGAACTTCGAGGGCATCATCGACGTCGTCGACATGCAGGCGATCCGGTTCGGCGGCAAACACGGCGAGGTCGCGGAGCGCAGCGACATCCCGGCCGAGCTCGTGGACGCGGCCAACGCCGCGCGCGAGAACCTCCTCGAGAAGCTGTCGGACCTCGACGACGCCCTCGCCGAGAAGTACCTCGGCGGCGAGGAGATCACGCGCGACGAGATCGTCGCCGGCCTCCGCGCGGGGACGATCGCGAACGCGATCCAACCCGTGCTCTGCGGGACGGCGCTCCGCGACAAGGGCGTGCTCCCGCTCCTCGACGCGATCGTCGACTACCTGCCCTCCCCGCTCGACGTCCCGCCGGTGAAGGGCATCGACCCGAAGACCGAAGAGACGATCTCGCGGCCGCCCGATCCGAAGGCGCCGCTCGCCGCGCTGTGTTTCAAGGTCGCGATGGAGGAAGGCCGCCGGCACGTCTTCATGCGCGTGTACTCCGGCAAGCTCGAAGCCGGGTCGGCGGTGCTCAACACCACGAACGGCAAGACCGAGCGGGTCGCGCGGCTGTTCAAGACGCACTCGCACAAGAAGGAGCGCCTCAAGGAAGCCGAGGCCGGCGACATCGTGTTGGCGGCGGGGCTCCGCTTCGCGCGCACGGGCGACACGCTCTCGGACAGCAAGAAGCAGATCCTCCTCGAGGAGATGAGCTTCCTGAAGCCGGTCATCTCGATCGCGGTCGAGCCCAAGCAGAACAAGGACCTCGAGAAGCTCACCGAGGCGTTGCAGAAGCTCGCCGACGAGGACCCGACCGTCGCCCTCTCGGAGGACGAGAACACCGGGCAGACGCTGCTCGCCGGGATGGGCGAGCTGCACCTCGAGATCCTCGTCGATCGCCTCGACAAGGAGTTCAACGTGCCGGTGAACTCCGGCAACCCGAGCGTCGTCTACCGCGAGACGGTGAAGAAGACCGCGCGCGCCGAGGAGCTCTTCGAGCGCATCATCAACGAAGAGAAGAAGGAGAAGGTCTTCGCCCGCGTCATCATGGAGGTCGCGCCGCGCGAGCGCGAGAGCGGGACGAACTTCACCGACCAGCGCCCCGACGCGAACAAGGAGCTGTACTCGGTCAGCGACAAGGACTTCATGGAGATGCGTCAGGGCGCACTCGAAGCGCTTCAGGCCGGACCGATCGACGGCTACCCGGTGCAGGACGTGGAGCTCCGGCTGATCGAAGTCGAGACGCGGCCGGGCGAGACGACGACGATCGCGTTGCGCGTCGCCGCCGCGAACGCGGTGCGCGCCGCGCTCGAAGCCGCCGACCCGGCGACCCTCGCTCCGCTGATGAGCCTCGAGGTCGTGGTGCCGGAGGCGATGACCGGCTCGGTCGTGGGCGACCTGTCGTCGCGCGGCGCCCGCATCGAGGGCGTCGACAGCGAGGGCGACCGCGGCGTGGTCCGCGCGACCGTCGCGATGACCTCGATGTTCGGATACTCGACGGACCTGCGCTCCCTCACCGAGGGCCGCGGCACCTTCTCGATGCGCTTCTCCCGCTTCGACGTTCTGGACTAACCTCCGGACTGCGCCGTTAGCGGCGAAACAAGTTCGCCCCCCCATGTCAGATGCGGTCAGACGTCAACCCACATGTTGTCCGTTGACCGCTGGACCCCGGATACGGAGATTCGCTAGTCGGAATGTCCCGTGTACGCGTTTATCTCCCCTTCATCGCCTGCCTCGCGCCGATCGTGAGCTGCGCGCAGTGCGCGCCGGGGAAGGTCGGAACCGGTGTGGCCCGCCTGACGGTCCGCAACTTCGGGGCGATCGTCGAGCTGGTCAGCGCCGATACGTCCTGCGGGTTCGAAGCGCAGCACGTGAAGGACGCGGTGCTGCTGTCCGGTGAGCCGGGGAGCGAGGGGACCGCGACGTACAACGTCACGACCTGCGTCATCGACATCCCGGCC
>JAUHYN010001004.1 GCA_030426505.1 bacterium
AGGAGCTCGTCGTCGCGCGCGACGTTGAGCGTGGTCTCGGCGGACCAGTCGGGGAGCTCGCCCTTCTTGCGGAGCTTCACGAGCTCGAGGAGGAGCTGCTTCGTGTACGCGGGCTTGCTGATGAAGTTGTCATCGACGACGTACAGCGGACGCGAGCGTTGGATCGGGCCGCGGCCGAGCGGGATGTCGCGGATCTCGCGGACGATGTTCTCGACCGGCTTGCAGCGGAACGCTTGGCCGGAGATGTCCGGCACGCTGCAGAAGCGGCACATGAACGGGCAGCCGCGCGTGGTCTGGAGCTGTTGGTAGAAGTAGCGCGACGGGGTCATGCCGCGCCACGAGACGGAAGGGATGCCGCCCATCTCGGGGAAGCCGTTCGCCTTGTAGAGCTGTTTGGCCTTGCCGCGCTCGATGTCGGCGAGGACGGTCGGCCAGATCTCCTCGGCTTCGCCGTCGACGACGATGTCGCAGTGCTGCAGCGCTTCGTCGGGGCGGAGCGAAGCGTGGATCCCGCCGAGCACGACGGTGCGTCCGCGGCGCCGGAACTCGTCGGCGACTTGGTACGTGCGGGTGATGCAAGACGTCTTGCCGGAGAGCGCGATGAGGTCGGCGTCGACGTCGTAGTCGATGCGCTCGAGGTACTCGTCGGTGAAGCGGATGCCGTGGTGCTGCGGCGTGACGCTCGCGACGGTCTGCAGCCCGAGGTCCATGAACGCGCGATCGAAGCCGAGCACGCGAAGCATCAGGTCGAGCTCGTAGAGCTCGCGCTCCGTGGGGTCGGCGTTCTTTCGCGTGGCGACGAAGTTGATCTTCACGAGGACCTCCGGGGGCGGCGCAGCCTACCACGCACCCGCCGAGAGAAGACGCCCGCAAGCGTCAGCGCGCAGCGCGCCCCCGGCGCGCGTAGACGCCGCAGGTCCGGCTTCGCCGGCCGATAACGGCGTAAGTCACGCCGGCCGGCAGGCGACGGTGCCGGACACCAAGGCGCGCCAGAGGTTTCGGAAGGTCGCCTTGAGGGCCGACTTGGTCGTTCCGCGCTCGATGTGCCAGGTGAGCAGATCGGGATCGAGCGAAGCGAGGATCATCTCGGCCGCGACCACGGCGTCGAGCGACGGGATCTCGCCCGCGCGCACGGCGCGCTCGAGGTAGCGCGCGATCGCGTCCCGCTGCCAGACGTGGGCGGGGTGGTCGTAGCGCTTGGTGCCGCCGCGCTCGAAGGCGAGCGCCTCGGACAAGAGCGACGCGTTGTCGGCGGCGAAGTCGAAGAGGGCGTCGATCAGGTGCGCGAGGTGGATGAGGTTGGGGGCGTCGTGCGGGATGCCGAAGCCCGCGAGCACTTCGTTCTGGAGCTCGATGGCGTCCTCGTGGAGGAGGGCGCGGCACAGCGACGCGCGGTCCTCGAACCGCCGGTACACGGTGCCCTTGCCCACGCCGGCGGTCTTCGCGACCTCGTCCATGCAGATCTGCTGGATGGGGCGCGTCTTCAGGAGGGCGCGGGCGGCTTCGAGGATCTTCGCGCGGTTGCGGGCGGCGTCCTTGCGCTCGGCGACCGGGGCCGCCTGGCCCAGGATCGCGAGTTTTGCGGATTTCTTCAGCACCACGGCGGACGCGCCCTCGTCGGCAGTCTAACCGAAAAAGAGGGCGCTTGACATAAGCGGACTATAGTCCGTATTGATCCAGGCATGAACAAAGCAGTCCTGTTCGGCAGCACGCTCCTCATCGGTTTGGTCGCTTCGGTCCCCGCGCAGGCGGACACCTGGACGATCGACACGAGTCACTCGCACGTCGGGTTCTCGGTGGCGCACCTGGTCGTCACGAAGGCGAAGGGGCAGTTCAACCAGTTCGAGGGCACCGTCGAGATCGACGAGAAGGACCTCACGAAGTCGAAGGTCGAGGTGACGATCGACGCGGCGTCGATCGACACCAACGACGAGAAGCGCGACGGCCACCTGAAGAGCCCAGACTTCTTCGACGTGCAGAAGCACCCGAAGATCACGTTCGTCTCGACGCGGGTGAAGAAGCTCGGCAAGGGCAAGCTCGCGGTCGTCGGTAACCTCACGATCGCCGGGAAGACGAAGCAGGTGACGTTGAACGTCGACGGGCCGTCGGCGTCGGTGAAGGATCCGTGGGGCAACACGCGGCGCGCGCTGAGCGCGACGGCGGTCGTCAACCGCGAGGACTTCGGGATGACCTGGAACAAGGCGCTCGAGGCGGGCGGCGTGGTCGTCGGTAAGGAAGTGACGATTCAGATCGAAGCGGAACTCATCGCGAAGAAGTAGCGCGCGGCGCGTGTCACCAGCGTACGGGGTTGGTCGTCGCCCCGTACCACTGCCCGCCGATGACGGTCGTGACGTCGGTGAAGTTGTTCGCCGGGTCCATCACAATCTGACGACCGCCCGACGTGAATCCGTACAAGCGATCGTCGCCGTACCCGAGCGCCCAGACGAGGCCTTGCGTGAGGGAGCGGACGAAGGTCGCTTCGCCGGTGTTCGGATCGAGGCGGTACAGGTCGTCGCCGGCGCCGCCCCCCACGGTCCAGTAGAGGAAGCCGTCCGGGAGCGCGACGATGTCGCCCGAAGTGTAGAGGCCGGGCCCGGGTGTGAAGCGTTGGAGCTCCGCGCCGGTGATCGGATCGATGAACGCGAGTTGGCTGCCGGCGACGACGAGTCGATCGTCCGGCGTGAAGCCGAGCCCGGTCGGTGAGACGTCGACGGTGTACAGGTAGGTCGCGACGGCGGTCGCGGGATCGACGAGGTAGATGCCGCGCGCGGAGTCGCCCGCGTAGAGGCGGCCTTGGGTATCGATCGCGATGTCGACGACGGTGCTGATCGTCCCGCTGAAAGCGCCGATGCGCCGACGCATGCCGGTCGCGGTGTCGAACGCGTAGAGTGAGGTCGCGTCCTGCAGGTACATCGCCTCCGACGCGGCGGGCACGCCCGAGTCGAAGAAGCCGGCGTCGAACGGGGCGCCGCCGTCGCGCGGCCCGGCGTCGCGCGGAGGTGGTCCGGCGTCGCGCGCGAATCCGGCGTCACGCGGAGGCCCGGCGTCGCGAGGGGGTCCGGCGTCGCGCGGCGGGAAGCCGGCGTCGACGGGCGCGAACCCGGCGTCCTCCGCGAACGGGTACGCGGAGAGCTCGAGCGTCTCGGCGACGCACCCGATCGAGGACGCCGCCACGAACCCAGCGAGGAACGCGCACCGCACGGGGCTATTACTGAGCGAACGGGGCCGTCGGCGCAAACGGTCGTGGGGCGATCACGGTTCTGCGGCGGCGGTAGCGCGGATCGAGAAGCCGCTGGCGTTGGCGGGGGCGGTGTCGTTGGGAACGACCTCGGTGACGTCGGCGTACCGCGGCCCGTCGTGACCCTCCGCGAGCAACTGATCCACCGCCCGCGTGTCCCCCTCCGCGAGGATCTCGACGCGCCCGTCGAACAGGTTCCGCACCCACCCCGCGACCCCGAGCTCCGTGGCCCGCCGCCGCGTCCACTGCCGGTACCCTCCGAGGCGGTCGACGGCGTAGCCGTCGGTCCGTCCGAAGGTACGTGCCCGCGGCCCGAGCGCAGCGAGGTCCGCAGATGGGGTACC
>JAUHYN010001005.1 GCA_030426505.1 bacterium
TCCGCTGCTTCTTCGTGTTGGAAGCCAAGCGAGGTGACCTCGTCGTCGAGGGGCGCGAGTTGGACTTGGTCGGAGGACGCCACGTCGTCGCAGACCACGTCGCTTCGCGCGTCGCCGAGCTCGACGTGCTCGCGAGCCTGGAGTCCTCGGTGCGGAGCGAGCACGCGCCGCGCGCGAACGTAGCCTTCGATCTCCTCGCCGAGACGTGCCCGGACCGATCCCTGGTCACCCGACTCGCCGACGACCTGCGCGAGACTTCCTGCGTTCCGCTCGCGGTCAGCATCGCGCTCCACGAGCTCCCCGAGAGTCGCGCGCGCCTCGTTTCACTCGTGCCGTTCGCGAGCCAGCGAGACGGCGAACGGATCGTCGATCGGTTCCTCGCGGACGACGACCTCGATGCGATCGATCCGCGCGACGTCCCGAGATCCCGGCGAACTCGATTCGTGGAGGCGCTCTGGGCCGCGCGGAGTCCCAGGTGCGAAGACGTCGCCCTCCAATACCTCCGCAGCGACCCTTCGGACCTCGGCGTACTCCGAATCGTCGCCCGGGTCGGGGGCCGAGCATCGATGCTCGCGCTCGCCGAGCTACGAGGCAGGAACGGAGTGATCGATGCGGCCTACACGACGGTCCGCGAGCGGGTGGAAGCCGAGATGGGTTCGACCGTCGGCGCGCTGGCGCTGACCGACGAGACGGGCGACGGTGCTGTCAGCCTCGCTGAAGGAGGCGGCCTCGCCGTCGTCGACGACGAAGGATCGTAGAGTCGACGCGTGAGATTTCGGCACCCCGCCGCAAAGCCACCGTCGATGCGAAGAATCTGGCTCCTCTCGCTCCCCCGAAGAAGATCCCGTGCGGGACGGCGGGCCAGGAAGCTCACGAACGCCGGGCCACACGACGCCGGCACGCACGACGCGGGCGCACGCGACGGCGGTCCGCAGATCACCTGCGCGACGTCCGCCCCGCGCGTGGACCAAGGCTACGGAGGCGGCGCGATCGACGGCCGCCTCGTCGTGTTCGCCGTCGACGATCACGGCGACCCGCTCGCCAACGCCACCGTGCTCGTGCGAGGAGCGGATCTCGAAGTCCTCGCGACGACCGACGCGACGGGGTGCGCCGAGATCGAAGTGGCGTCCGGCCCTGTCGAAGTCCACGTCATGATGATCGGCCGGCGCTACGTGTCGTGGCGCTCGCTCTCGGCGCGCGAGCTCACGGTCGAGCTGCGCTCGATCGTCTGGCCACGACCGACGTCGACGCTCAGCAGTGCCCCAGATGCCAAGCTCCGATGCGCCCCATCGGTGCGGTACTTCCCCCCGCGTCCGCGCCTGGATCGAACAGGGACGAATCCAGCCGATGCCCTCGACCGGACCACCGGGTTCCCTGAGCCGCCAACTCGAGTTGCCGCTCGCTGGCTGATCCCCAAACGGCCCCGCACCATTCTTCAACGTGTCATCGCGTTCATGGACACGTGCGTTCGGCTCCTCCCAACGCGCCAGGCCACCGACTCAACAACAGCCTCAACCGAGAAGGCGTGGCACCCCCTTGGTCGGGATCCATGCCAACCCACCGTCCGCCGCCCCGCCCGCGCCCCAGAGGCAGCCGCGGATCTGCGCTTGCACGCCCTATCCGGCTGAGCCTCGGTCGCCCATCCACCTCATGTTGTCGATTTCCTCAAGGCAGCTCGCAGCCGTCGAAGCGCAGCAATCGAATCCGCGAGTTCGTGCCGACGCTCGACGCGTACGCCGCGGCCCATCGGGTTCGACTGCGCGGCGGCGGCTCGTCCCCGGCGGCGAGCGCAAGGGTGGTCGGTGTCTCGCCCGCGTCGATCGGGAGGCTCACCGCTGGCGCCGACTGGATTATCGCGCCACCACCGTCGGTCGTGAAGCCGATCTCGAAGAAGCGGATGGTGGGCGCCGTGGCTTCGACCTCCCAATGGAGGACAGCGATCTCGCCGACGCCTAGATCGTAGCCCGCCGCGACGCGTGTTCGAACGTTGGTCTCGCCGAGCGTGAAGGAGCCCAGAGGACGGCCGTCCTCGAGCGCAAAGCGCACGACCGTCTCTTGTGCGCAGTCTGCCGTGATCGCGACTCTCCCCCCGTACAGCGCGACATCGTAGCTCGCGATGTTGACGCACATGATCTCGCGGACCTCGAACCCGTCCGGCGCCCCGGTCACAGGATCGAGTCGCTGGATCACGACGGCGTCGCTGGTGCCGCGGCGTTCGACGAAGGCGATCCACGGGCCTTCCGGGCCGGTGACCACCGACGGAAGCTCTGCGTTTTCGCCGATGACGACGGTCGTACTCGTGGCGATATCGATTCGCCTCGAGACCAGGATCGTGCGGGTGCGTTCGCGGACGGGATAGAAGAGCCGATCGGCATGCACGTTCGCGCGGCCGATCCGCGGCCCCATCGGCTCGTCGAGCGCCGGGGGCCCGCCGGAGAAGAGGTACGTCGTCGTCGCGGTCGACACGGGATCGTAGGCACCGACCTCGAGGTAGTGCTCGTCGAGGATGGGTGCGGAAGCCAGCACGATGTACGTACCGGCCACTGGCCACGTCGTGGAGGTCTCGACGATCCGGTGCATCGGCGATCCGATGAACGTGAGCAGTCCCGCGGGCTCGGCACCGTGGGTCTCCGGGCCGCGGAGCGGGAATCGGTGGAGCGCGGAGACCGGCGCGAAGCCGATCTGTGCGATGACGTGGTCGTTGTACGCGAGTGCAAACTCGCTCCGAGTGGCCGTGAGCTCGACGTAATTTTCGGCGAGCGGGCTCGAGATCTCGGCGACCAGTGCCTCGGCGACGCGGTGACCACACGGGACTCCTACGTCACGCTCGGGCGTGCCCGCGTCCGCGTGGCCTCCGTCCGGCGGCGCCGAGGCTCCGCCGTCCCTGAAACCAGCGTCTCGCGTCTCGACGAGGCTCCCGGAGTCCCGCTCGGCGTCGCCCGCATCACGCGTCGACAGCGCCTCGAATGACCCGCTCTCGCACGCGGCCGCCGCCAGCGCGCATATCCACAATCCGTTGCGAGTCGCCATGTTCGTGAAGCGCCGCGGCGCCGCTCGATCGGCTCAACAAAAAAAAGTCGAGCCGGTCTCGCCTCGTCATGGTGCTATTCGAAGAGGCCCCCTGTCAGCCCGTGCCCGACGCCGCGATCATTCCCGCCCGCCCCGCGCGAACCAGTGACGCCGAGCTCGTCGAGCGCGCGCGTGAGGGGGACCGGTGGGCCGAGGAGGCGCTGTTTCGCCGGCACGCGCCGGCGTTGCACGGGATGGTCATTCGCCTGCTCGGCCGCCGTCACGAAGCCGAGGA
This sequence comes from bacterium, assembly GCA_030426505.1. GTDB lineage: Bacteria > Myxococcota > Kuafuiibacteriia > Kuafuiibacteriales > Kuafuiibacteriaceae > JAUHYN01. The sequence goes on from JAUHYN010001005.1 coordinate 3,305, forward strand.
CGTCGTCCAGGACACGTTCGTCGTCGCCCTGTCGCAGCTGGATCGGCTGCGGGAGCCGGAGGCGCTGGGCGGATGGCTGCGGCAGATCGCCGTTCGGCGCGTGCAGCGTCGCTACCGCCGGCGCCAGCTCCTCGCGCGCCTTGGGTTCGACCAGGGAGCGGACGACGCGACGCTCGAGACCCTCGCCGCTTCGGACGTGACGCCCGAAGAGCGCGCGGAGCTCGCGCTGCTCTCCAAGGTCCTCGACGAGCTCCCGGGCCGCGACCGCATCGCGTGG
>JAUHYN010001006.1 GCA_030426505.1 bacterium
TTGGCCTCGAGCACCGACGCGAACGTGTCGCCCGGATCCTTGTCGCCGGGGAGGGCGCCGCGCGCCATGTCGGTCGCCGCGCCGAACGCGAAGCGCTTGTCGAGCGAGAGGAAGAGGTCCTTCGCCTGCAACGGGAACTTCACCCACTTGCCGCGTAGCCGGATGCGCCCGTTGCGCGGGCGGTCGGCGAGGTCGCCGCCGAGGAGTCGGCGGATGTCCGCGAGGATGTCGGCGTGACACGCGGAGTGGAGGCGGTGGCTCCCGTAGTCGAGGTGCTGGCCGCCCTCGACGAAGCTCCCGGCGTTCCCGCCGAAGCCCGCGTTGCGTTCCACGAGCGTGACCTTCGCGCGGTCGGTCGCCCTCAGCTTGTAGGCGGCACCGACTCCGGCCGGGCCTCCGCCCAGCACCACGACGTGCGGCTTGTCCATGCGAGGTCGCCTAACACCAAACTCACAGCGCGACCAGGTAGCGACAGTTCTCCGCTTCGGTGCCCGCGCCCGTGGACGGTCCCACGAACAGGCAGAGCTCGTGCAGGCCGGGCGTGAGCGAGACCGTGACGTCCGCCGGACCGGAGCCGGGCATCGTCTCCGAGGACCGCAGGCCGCGGTCCACCGAATACTCGAACGGGAGCCCCGGCGCACCGACGACGTCGAAGTGCAAGACGACTTGCGGAGACACCAGCACCTGCGTCGCCTCCGCCCACATCGGCGCGGTCGTGAACGCGTTGGGCGACACCATGACGCTCGAGAGATCGGAGATGTCCGGCACGTCCAGCCGGACGTAGCCGTGCCCCCCCGCGCCGCCTTCGCCGTCCGGGCAGCCCATGCCGTCGCCCGCGTTGCCGCCGCGCACGTCGATCATCCCCGCGCCGAGCGCGGCCGTGCGCGCGTGGACGACGATCGCGCCGCCCGCGCCGCCGCCGGCCGCGGCGCTGCCGAGGATGCAGCCGAGGCCCGGTTGGAACGCCGCGCCGTTGCCGCCGCGCGCATCGAGCGTGCCGGAGAATGCGAAGTGGGAGAGGGCGCGGATCTCGAGCACGCCGCCGCCGCCCGCGCCGGTCGAGCCCTGCGCGCCGCCGCCTCCGCCGCCGCCGTGGGCGTCGAGCGGGACGACGAACGCGTTGCCCGCGGGGTTGATCGCGCCGCCGTCGCCGATGTTCGCGCCGCCGCTCTGCCCGGCCGTGCGGTTGCCGCCGCCGCCGCCGCCGGTCGCGTTGATCAACGGCGTGATGCCGGCGCGCCCGGGGCCACCGCCGCTCGGAGAGCACGCGCCTTCGCCGCGCACGCCGCCGCCGGCGCAGCCGCCGGGGCCGGGCGTCTGGTTCGTCGCGCCCCTCGCGCGGATGGTGCCGGCGATCGTGACCGGGCCGTTCGACACGAGGCGCGCCGGGCCCGCCGTGCCGAGTGTGAGCACCGCGCCGTTCGCGACGTCGATTCGCGAGTAGCGCGCGTTGGGGGCGGTGAGCGTCTCGTTGCCGGTGACGTCGAGCTCCGCGCGCCCGACCAACATCACGTTGCGCGTGGCCTGGTTCGCGCCGTCGCTCACGGTGATCGCGACCGGCCGCATCCCGCCCTCGGCGAGGCTCGTGTCCACCGCGACGTCGAGCACCGCCGCGGCGATCGTGCCCATCGCGTTGACGCGCGAGGCGGTCACGGTGATCTGCGGATCGGAGACGACGACCGCGCCGCTCGGAGGCAGGAGGTTGCCGAGGATCCAGATCGGCACGCCCCGCGCGCCGTCTTCGAGCGCGCCGGGCCCGATCAACACCTGCGCGATCTCGGGGACGCCGCCGTCGGGGCTCCCGGAGTCGACGACGCCGCCGTCGCGATCGGGGCCGGCGTCGCGCGGGATCCCGCCGTCGCGCGGCGGGCCGGCGTCGCGGAGGAAGCCCGCGTCGCGCTCGGGTCCGGCGTCGCGTGGGCCGCCGTCCGGGCCGGGTCCGGCGTCGCGCGGTGGGCCGGCGTCGCGGAGGAATCCGGCGTCGCGATCGAAGCCGGCGTCGCGCGGGCCGCCGTCGGGCCCGGGGCCGGCGTCGCGCGGCGGTCCGGCGTCGCGCGCGCCCGCGTCGCGATCCCCGCCGTCGATCGATCCGCCGTCCGTGTCGTCCGAGCCGGCGTCGCGCGCGGGCCCCCCGTCGGAGGTGTCGCTCCCCGCGTCGCGCATCGCTTGGACGCGGAATCGATCGCCGTCGATGACGAGCGAACACCCGGTGCCGTACGCGGTCACGAGGCAAGCGGCGAACGCGTACGTCGCGACGCCGGACAACGAGTGCTTGATCCGATTCTTCATCACCTGCGCGCGAGACCACCCCGATTCGAGTGCCACGATCGAATCACTCGACGCGCACCGCAGGGCCTCGTTTCGAAGCATCGTATGCCTTTCGTGCCCGGATTCGCGACCTCGGACTTGATCGGAGGTTGGGCCCGTCGTACCCCCTACGCGTCCATTCTCGGACCGAGAGGCGCGTTTGACGGAAGCACCCCAAGACTCCAAGACGATCGTGATCGGCGCGGGCCCCGCAGGACTCACCGCCGCCTACGAGCTCGTGGAGGCCGGCGCGGAGGCCGTCGTGTTCGAGATGGCGCACATCGTTGGCGGGATCTCGCGCACGGATCAGTACAAGGGCTACCGATTCGACATCGGTGGGCACCGTTTCTTCACGAAAGTGAAAATGGTGCACGACTGGTGGATGAACATCCTCGCGGACGAGTTCCTGGTGCGGCCGCGCCTGTCGCGCATCTATTACAACGACAAGTTCTTCGACTATCCGCTCAAGCCGATGAACGCGCTTCTCGGACTGGGACCGATCGAGGCCGTCCTCATCGGGCTCTCCTACATCAAAGCGCAGGCTTTTCCGGTCCGCCCGGAGCAGAACCTCGAGCAGTGGGTGTCGAATCGGTTCGGCCGCCGGCTCTACGAGATCTTCTTCAAGACGTACACGGAGAAGGTCTGGGGCATCCCGTGCACGGAGATCGGCGCGGACTGGGCGGCGCAGCGGATCAAGAACCTCGATCTCAAGACCGCGGTGAAGAACGCGTTCCTCGGAAACCGCGGGGGCGGCGAAGTCGTCACGACGCTCATCGAACAGTTCCACTACCCGCGGCACGGCCCCGGGATGATGTGGGAACGCGTGACGGAGCTGCTCGGCGAGAAGGGCGCCCCCGTGCAGATGGGGCAGCGCGTGAAGAAGATCCACCACGAGGGTGGGCGCGTCACGGGCGTGACGATCACGGACCGCGAAGGCAACGAGCAGCGCGTGGACGGCACGCACATCATCTCGACGATGCCGATCCGCGAGCTCGTCAACGCGTTCGATCCGGCGCCGCCGAAGGAGGTCCTCGAGGCCGCGAACCAGCTCCGCTACCGCGACTTCCTCACGGTCGGCCTGATCGTGAATCAGGACGAGCTGTTCCCGGACAACTGGATCTACATCCACTCCGACAAGGTGAAGGTCGGCCGCGTCCAGAACTTCAAGAACTGGAGCCCGGAGATGGTGCCGGAGGCGGGCAAGAGCTCCATCGGCCTCGAGTACTTCGTGCAGGAGAACGACGAGGTCTGGAGCGCGAAGGACGAAGA
>JAUHYN010001007.1 GCA_030426505.1 bacterium
ACGGCTTCCCGATCGCGATCTTCGTGTTGTGCCTGCTCGGCGGGTACACCACGCGCTGGAATGTCTCGGTCGCCAAGCGCCTCGCCGCGGGGGTCGCGATGTTCGTCGTCCTCGCGGTCGGCTGCGCGCTCATCTACCAGGCGCGCAACGGGTTCGGCTGGTCGCAGACGCTCGCGCTCGCGCTGATCATCTGGGTCGGCCTCATCGGCGGATCGATGGCCACGCGCGAGGGCCGCCACATCGCCGTGGACGCCGTGAAGCGCGTGATACCTCCGCGCTTCAAACGCGGCTTCGAGATCGCGGGCGGCCTCGCGACGGTGCTGCTCGCGACCGTCCTCGCCGTGCTCGGCACGATGTACGCGCGGAAGAACTACATCGACTGGGTCGACTCCGAGCACCGCGCCTATCTGTGGGACTCGCTCGGCCTCCCGTACTGGGCCGCGACGGTCTCGATCCCGATCGGCTTCGGCCTCATGGCCGCGCGCTTCCTGGGCGTGACGATCTTCGGCGCGAAGGAGGTCGACCTGTTGACCTCGGTCGGCGCCGGCGGGTCGGAAGACCAACCGACGCCGGAGCCGGAGGCCACGTCGTGAGTCTCGACGTCTTCCAGTACGTCCTCCTCATCGCGCTCGTCTCCGCCGGGAGCCTCGCGTTCTCGCGCAAGCGGATCGGCTCCGCGATCTTCGCGAGCGTCGCGGTCGGGCTGTTCTTCGTGCTGTCGCCGCAGGCGTTCGCGGTCATCGGCACGATCCTGTTCCTGCTCGTCCTCGGGACGCCGCTGTTCGTGACGATCGGCGCGCTGACGTTCGCGTGTTTCTACTTCCTGGCGAGCGAGTACCAGGCGTTCTCGGATTACGAGCTCATCATCGAGAAGATCTTCGGCCTCACCGACAAAAACGTGCTCCTCGCGATCCCGTTCTTCGTCGTGGCCGGCTCGGTGATGACCGCGGGTGGCATCGCGCGCCGCGTGGTCGACTTCGCCGACGCCCTGATCGGCTGGCTCCCCGGCGGGCTCGCGGCGGCGGCGGTGTTGTCGTGCATGTTCTTCGAAGTTTTCGCTCGGGCTCGTGACGTCGGCGGGGTCGCTCGGGATCCTCATCCCGCCGTCCATCCCGATGATCATCTACGCGATCATGGTCAGCGGGATCATGAGCGTGAACGTGGCGGACCTGTTCATCGCGGGGCTGCTGCCGGGGCTCCTGATCGGCGGCCTGTTGATCGGCTACTCGGTCTACCACGGCGTCACGCGGCCGGACTTCTCGTGGTCCTCGCTGAAGCCGCCGTCGCTCGCGTTGATCGGGAAGCGCTTCCTCGAGGGCTTCTGGGCGCTGCTCCTCCCGGTGATCGTGCTCGGCGGCATCTACCCGATCTTCGGGCCCGTCGGCATCTTCACGCCGACCGAGGCCGCCGCCGTGGCGGTGGTCTACGCGTTCATCATCGAGCTGTTCGTCCACCGCGAGCTGCCGCTGAAGAAGATCCCGCCGCTGCTGTGGGAGTCGGCGGTGCTGATGGGATCGCTGCTCGGCATCCTCATCATGTCGTTCGCGCTGAACCACTTCCTGGTGGACCAGCAGATCCCGGACAAGGCCGTGCAGTGGATGACGAGCCTCGAGCTCGATCGCATCACGTTCCTCGTCCTGCTCAACGTCTTCCTGCTGCTCATCGGCTGCTTGATGGACATCGTCAGCGCGATCCTGATCGTCGCGCCGCTGGTCGCACCGATCGCGGCGGGCTTCGGCATCGACCCGCTGCACCTCGGCATCATCTTCGTCGTGAACCTCGAGATCGGCTACCTCACGCCGCCGATCGGGTTGAACCTGTTCGTGTCGTCGTCGCTGTTCCGCAAGCCGATCGGCTTCGTGATGAGGAGCGTGCTGGTCTTCATGCTCCTGATGCTCGGCGGCCTGATGCTCATCACCTGGTTCGAGCCGATCTCCGGGGGCCTCCCGCGGTACCTCGCGGGGCAACCGTTCCTCGGGGTCGAGGAGGCGGTGGCCGAGGAAGAGGAAGAAGAGGAGGCGCCCGCCGAGGGCGTACAGTCGATCCAAGACCTCATGAAGGGCGCGGGCACGACGGTCGATGCGCAGGACGAGGACGAGGACGACGAAGACGAGGATGACGACGACGAGAAGGGCGTGCAGTCGATCCAGGATCTGATGAGGGCGGCGGGCACGACCGCCGACGACGCCGACGACGCCGACGACGCCGAAACGAGCACGAGTTCCGAATGACGACCATCGATACCGCCGACGGCCTGGCCCTGAACCTCTACGACTGGACGAGCGCCGCGCCGAAGATCACCGTCGCGATCGTCCACGGCTACGGCGAGCACGCCGCGCGCTACGAGGAGACCGCGAAGCGCTGGCAGGCACGCGGCATCGGATCGGTCGCGGTCGACCTCCGCGGACACGGCAAGTCGCTCGGCACGCGCGGCTACGTGGAGCGGTTCACCGACTACCACCGCGACGTCGACGCGCTGGTCGAGTACGTGAAGGAGAAGGCGGCGGGCGGACCGGTCGCCATGCTCGGACACTCGATGGGCGGGCTGCTCGCGTTACACTGGCTGTTGTCGGGCCGCGGCTCGGAGCTCGCGGGTGTGGTGCTGTCGTCGCCCTACTTGGGCCTCGCGGTCGAGGTGAACCCGGTGAAGGTCGGCCTCGGGAAGATCATGTCGAACGTGATCCCCACGTTCGCGCAGCCCTCGGGCCTGAAGGGCGCGGACGTCTGCCGCGATCCGGCGCTCTCCGCGCTCTACGACCGGGACCCGCTCAACAACAAGAAGGCGACCGCGCGCTGGTTCACCGAGTCGAACGCCGCGATCGAGTCCGTGCATCGCCGCGCGGGCCAGGTCTCGACCCCGCTCCTCCTCCTGTACGGCGGCGAGGACAAGGTCGCGAAGGCCGACGCCACGGATCGCTTCGCCGCTGCGCTCACCGGGGACGACAAGACCTGCGAGCGGCTGCCGGGGCTGTATCACGAGATCTTGAACGAGGCGCCCGAGCAGCGGCACGCGATCATGGATCGCATGGCCGACTGGCTCCTCGCGCGCGCCGAGGCCGTGGCCTGAGCGAAGACGTGACGGACCGCCTCCTCAGTTCGCACGTGCGGCGCTTCGTCGCGACGCTCGCGCTCGTCACCGTGTGCCTGACGCCCACGTTCGCGCGCGCGGACGAAGACGTCACGCCGCGCGTCCTCGCGGTCTCGGGCGCGGCGCTCGCCGGGCTGTCGATGTTCTTCGCGTTCGAGGCGCAACTCGCGGGCGCGCACGAGGCGCCGCCCTCCGAGGCGCGCGCCGGTGTGGCGACGGTGTTCACGGTCGTCTCGATCTCGTCGCTGGTGTTGTCGCTCGCGGCGATCGGCGTGTCGGTCGTGATGACGCTCAGCGATTCGGGTCCGGCCGACGTGACGCGCTTCGATCCCGACGCGCGCCCGCTCGTGATCGACTGCCCCGCGCTGTCGTGTCTGCCGGAGCCCGCGGGGGTACCGTGACGCTCGAGCGCGTGCAGAAGGAGGTCGAGGCGCGGCTCGCCTCGCCGAAGCTGACGCCGATGATGCGCCAGTACCTGTCGGTG
>JAUHYN010000026.1 GCA_030426505.1 bacterium
GGAGATGGACCAGGCCTCTTCCGTCGCCCGGTTGGCCTGGTCCATCTCCTCGATGAGGTCGTTTTCGTCGACGCGGGCCGTGCTCGCGCGCTCTCGGATGCGCGTGCTCACCTCGTCACGGAGCTCCTCCAGCCGCTTTTTGAACTTCTCCAGTTCCTTCTTGGACAGCGGCTTCTCTTCTTTGCTCCGACGCGTTGCCATGTGAAATCTACCTCTCGTGGTCTCGGATCATCGTCGGGGCCCGTCATGGGGCGGACCGACGAAGGGACGGGTAAGTAGCATCGATCGGCGGCCGATGCTAGATGGGTTGGTCTGAACAGGCGTATCCCCCACGCAGGTCGTCGTATTTACTCGGATTTGGTGGGATTCGACGCTGGAGGGGTTGAGCGACCCAACCGCGATCGCCGTGGTCGGGATGGCCTGCCGGTTTCCGGGGGCCGTCGACGAACGCGCGTACTGGGACAACGTCCTGAAGGACGTCTACGCGATCGCGCCGATGCCGGCCGAACGCTTCAACCGGCCGCGCTACTACGACCCGGAGATCGGCGCGTACGGGAAGAGCTACTGCGATCTCGGCGGCCTCGTCGACGAACACTCCTTCGACGCGCGCGCCTTCCGAATGCCGCCGAAGGTCGTCGAGAACACCGACGTCGCGCACCTCTGGGCGCTCGAGTGCGCCCGCGCCACGCTCGAGGACGCCGGCTACGACCCCTTCCAGCTCGAGGGCGCGAACGTCGGCGTGATCGTCGGCCACGCGCGCGGCTCCGAGCGCTCGAGCAACATTGCGTTCTCCACCGCCATCGAGGAGATGGTCCAAGCCCTCGACGACGCCCCCTCGCTCGCCGCCCTCGGCCTCGACCGCCTCGCCGATCTCAAGCGTGAGATCGTGGAGCGCGTCCACGCCTCGTACCCGCGGCGGACCGAGGACGGCGCGGTCGGCGCGATGACCTCCGCCCTCGCCGGCCTCGTCGCGAACAGCTTCGGCTTCACCGGCCGCCACATGGTCGTCGACGCCGCCTGTGCGTCGTCGTTCGCCGCGCTCGACATCGGCGTGCGCGCGCTCCTCCAGAACCGTCTCGACGCCGCGATCGTCGGCGGCGCGAGCTACTCACAAGAGCTGTCGGTGATCATGTTCGCGCAGTCGCGCGCGCTCTCTCCGAACGGTAGCTTCCCGTTCGACAAACGCGCCGATGGCTTCATCAGCTCCGACGGCTTCGGCCTCGTCATGCTGCGCCGCCTCGAAGACGCCCTCCGCGACGGCAACAAGATCCGCGCGATCATCCGCGGCGTCGGCGGGAGCTGCGACGGCAAGGGCAAGGCGCTGTGGGCGCCGCGCCGCGAGGGCCAGGTGCTCGCGATGCGTCGCGCGTACGAGATGGCGCAGGTCGACCCGGGCACCGTCGGCCTGATCGAAGGCCACGCCACCAGCACGCCGCTCGGCGATCGCACCGAGCTCGAGTCGCTGCACGAGGTCTACGCCGAAGCGCGCGGCGGCAAGCCGATGCCGGTCGGCTCGGTGAAGGGCAACATCGGTCACTGCCGCGAAGCGGCCGGCGCCGCCGGGCTCGTGAAGGCGATCCTCGCGCTCGAGCACGCGACGCTCCCGCCGACTGGCAACTTCCGCGATCCGAGCGATCAGATCCCGTGGGACGAGCTCGCGGTCGAGGTCGTCACCGCGCCGCGCCCGTTCGACGCGGACGGCGTGCGCCGCGTCGGCGTGAACGCCTTCGGGATCGGCGGGCTCAACTACCACGTGCTCGTCGAGGAGGCGCCCTCGCGCGTCTCCGTCGCGACGCCCGCGCTGTCGGAGTCGGGGCGCCGAGCCGAGCGCTGCGACGTCGCGATCGTCGGCGTGGGCGGGCGCTTCCCCGGCGCGTCGGACGCGGACACGTTCTTCGAGAAGATTTCGTCCGGCGAAGACATCAGCCAGGACGTCCCCGCGGATCGTTGGGACAGCTCGATCTACTTCGCGCCCGGCGACCGCGCGCCGTACCGCACGTACACCAAGCGCGGCGCGTTCGTGACGGACTTCGAGGCGGACTGGCGCCGCTACCGGGTGCCGCCGAAGTTGGTGGAGCGCAACGACCCGCTCCAGTTCATGCTCCTGGAGTCGACGCTCGACGCCTTCGACGACGCCAAGATCGATCTGTCGAAGATCGATCACGAGCGCGTGTCGACCACGGTCGGGACGGTGTTCGGGAGCGACTACGCCCTCGCCCTCGCGCTCGCGATCCGATCGCAAGAGCTCGCGGACGTCGCGGCGGAGGTGCTCGATCGCGTCGGCGATCCCGCGTTGATCGAAGAGATCCTCACCGCGCTGCGCAAGCGCTACCCGTCGATCAACGAGGACTCCAGCGGCAGCTTCAGCTCGAGCACGCTCGCGTCGCGCACCGCGAAGACGCTCGACTTCATGGGCCCGACCTACGCGCTCGACGCCGCGTGCGCCTCTTCGCTCGCGTCGATGGAGGCCGCGTGTGAATTGCTCCGCGCGGGCGTGGTGGACGTCGCGATCCACGGCGGCGGTGACCGCGCGATGCGCGTGCAGCGGTACGAGGCCTACTGCCAGTTCTATTCACTGTCGCGTTCGAGTGTGCCGCGCCCGTTCGACCACCGCGCCGACGGCTTCATACCCGGCGAGGGCGCGGGCGTCTGCGTGCTCAAGCGCCTCGAAGACGCCGAGCGCGACGGCGATCCGATCCGCGCGATCATCCGCGGCGTCGGGTCGTCTAGCGACGGCGAGAAGAAGAGCCTCTACAAGCCGAGCCCGCTCGGGCTGCGGCGCGCGATGCAACGCGCGATCGCGCAGGGTGACTTCGATCCCTCGCGCGTGAGGTTCGTGGAGTGCCACGGCGGGGCCACACCGCTCGGCGACGCGACCGAGGTCGCCGCCGTCCGCGGGACCTACCTCGAAGGCGTCACGCGCGACGCGCCGCTCTACATCGGCAGCGTGAAGAGCAACGTCGGGCACACGCAGGGCGCGGCCGGCGTGATCGCGATGATCAAGACCGCGATGGCCCTCGACCGCGGGAGCCTCCCGCCCACGCGAGGCTTCGAAGCGCCGCACCCCGACCACCGCTTCGGCGACGAGCTCGCCGTGAACACCACCGCCCTCCCTTGGGAGGGAGAGCGCGTCGCCGCCGTGTCGAGCATGGGTCTCGCCGGCGTGAACTACCACGCGATCGTCGAGCACCCCGGCGCGCCGGCCACCCCGCCGCCGCGCGTCGAGGCGACCGAGAGGCACACGATGTTCGAGCACGTTCACACTCTGAGCGCCGCGAGCGACGAGGCGTTGATCGCCCAACTCGCTTCAATGGATTCGGCCGCGTGGTTGGCCGACGGCGCGCAGGGCCAGGGCCCGGTGACGCTCAGTATCGCCGCAATGGACGCCGCGGAGCTGTCGCGCGTCATCGGCGCGGTGCAGAAGGCCGGGTTGTCTTCGGCGACGCGCGACTTCCTCGAGAAGCAGGGCGCGTTCGTGGCGCGCGGGCGCACGCGTCCGCCGAAGATCGCGATGCTCTTCTCGGGGCAGGGCTCGCAGTACGCCGGGATGATGGCGGCGTTCGCGCGCGAGCTGCCGGAGGTCGACGCGATCGTCTCGCGCGTGGACAAGTGGCTCGACGATCACCGCCGCGCGCGGTTGTCGCCGGTGTTCCGCGACGCGGCGCCGGTGCCGTTCGAGATCTTCTCGGTGCAGGCGCTGGTCCTCACCGCGGACGTGATGGCGTTCGAGGCGCTGCGCACGATCGGGGTCGCGCCCGACGTCGTGACCGGGCACAGCTTCGGGGACTACGCGGCGCTGGTCGCGGCGGGCGCGTGGTCGCTCGAGGACGCGCTCGAGGCGACGGCGATGCGCGCGAAGGCGATCGAGCGGAACGTGGTCGAGGGCGGGATGGCGTCGGTGACGGCGTCGCTCGAGCAGGTCGAGCAGATCATCGCGGCCATCGACGGCGTGGAGACGGCGAACGTGAACGCGCCGGATCAGATCGTCGTGGCGGGGACGCTCGATGCGATGGCGAAGGCGGAGGCCGCGTTCGCGGCGGCGTCGATCGAACACGTGCGCCTCGACGTGCCGGGTCCGTTCCACTCCACGCACATGGGCGCGGCGGCGGAGGCCCTCGCGGAGGGGCTCGCGAAGATCCCGCTGAAGGCGCCTTCGGTGCCGTTCCTGTCGAGCGTGTCGCAGGCGTTCGAGCGCGAGCCGGAGACGATCCGAGCGTCGCTCGTCGCGCAGCTCTCGAAGCCGGTGCGCTTCGTCCGCCAGATCGCGCTGCTGCGCGACGAGGGGGTGGATGCGTTCGTCGAGTGCGGGCCGCGCGCGGTGCTGACCGGACTCACCAAGCGCATCGCGGGCGAGGCGGCGTACGCGGTGTCGGTCGACGACAAGAACCGCGCGGGCGCGTGGTCACTCGCGCGCGTGGGCGCGATGCTCGCGGCGCTGGAGGCGACGGCGGTCGCGGAAGGTAGCGCGATCAGCTTGCTCGTGGGCGCGGAGGCGGAGCGCCTCATGGCCGAGCCAGGCTTCGACACGTTCTGGGAGAAGACGCGGCCGAGCCTGATCACGTTCCTCGAGAACATGTGGGCGGCGGAGAAGCGCTACTCGCAGCTGCCGACGCCGGAGGTCGCGTCGGAGACGCCCGCGCCGCGCGCGGAGGCGGTGCCGGTGAGCGCGGCGCCGGAGCTCACGCCGGTCCCGGTGGAGGAGCCGGCGGCGCCGATGGCGGCGGCTTCGGATCTTCCGAGCCGCGACGAGGTGAAGGCGTTCCTGCTCGACGCGATCTGCGAGCAGTCCGGGTACCCGCCGGACATCATCGAGATGGACGCGGACCTCGAGGCCGACCTCGGTATCGACACCGTGAAGCAAGCGCAGGTCCTCGGGAAGGTGCGCGACCGCTACGACCTGCGCACCGACGAGAAGCTCTCGCTGCGCGACTTCCCGACGCTCGGGCACGTGCTCGACTACGTCGACGCGCAGCTGTCCACGCAGCGCACCGAGGCGCCGAAGTCTTCGGTGGCGGTGCCCACGCTGGACCTGAGCAAGCGGCGCGGGGCCACCGAGGCGCCGAAGCCGAGTGCGCCCACGACCAAGGTCGCGAGCACTACGAAGCCCGACGCGACCGCGAAGCCGGACACGACTTCGCCGTCTTCGCCGCCACGCGAGGATCCGAAGCCCGCGCTGCCCCGGGACGCGTCCTCGAACGGCGCCGACCCGAGTGGCCGCGGCGTCGAGCCGCGCGAAGCGGCCGGCGCCACGAGCGCGCCTCGCGAAGGCGCGAGGGGTGACGCCCTGAGCGTCCCCACGCTCGACCTCCGCCGACGCGGCGGCGACGCGCCCGCGCTCCCCGTCGACGCCGACGCCGTCGTCCACCTCGCGAAGCCCGCGTTCACCGGCCTCGCGAAGCCCGCGCCGATCGGCGCGCTCGACGCCGCGGGGATCCAGATCCCCGCGCCGCGCACGACGCTCCCCGCGAACACCGCGCGGCCCGTGACGGTGCTCCGCTTCGAGGGCACAGCGCGAGAGATCGGCCGACAACACGGCGAAGCGATGCGCGACCCGATCCTCGAGGTGCTCGATCGCTACCAGTCGTTCGTCGGCTTCGACGGCATGTCATTGCTGTCACTCCCCGACACCACGAAGCGCCTCTTCTCCGTGTTCGACGACGACAGCCTCGAAGAGCTGCGCGGCGTCGCCGAGGCGACCGGGGTCCACGAGCTCGTCCTGCTCGCGTACAACCTCGACGCCGCGCTGTTCCCGTCGCTCACCAGCGGCTGCACGCAGACCGTCCGCCTCGCGCGCGACAACGACGGACAGCTCGTCCACTGCGTCAACGAGGACTCGCCGCTGCTGTTGCACCTCGACGGCATCCACCCGCGCGTCGTGCAGGTGCGCCGCCGCACCGACGGCCCGCATCCGCAGCGCACCACGGTGTTCTTCTCGCTCGCCGGACAGATCGCCGGGCCGAACGGCGTGTCGGACTCGGGCCTCTCCGTCACGAGCACGACGCTGCTCGACGGCGCCGAGCCGACGGCGCTCCCGACCGGCCTCCCGCACCCGATGCTCACGAAGCAGATCGTGGAGCGCGCGTCGTCGATCGAAGAGGCGATCGAGATCGTCGAGGCGGCGCACAAGGCGGGGCGGTGGAGCCTCCTCGTCTCCGACGCCGACGCGGATCGCGCGTGTTACCTCGAGTACGACGAGGACACGATCGTCGCGCGCGAGGAGATCGGGCGAGAGCTCACGAGCACCAATCACTCGCGCGTCGCGCCGGCGAAGGGCGCGTCGGTGCCGGATCACTCGTCGCACCGCGAGCGCCGCGCGTGCGAGCTCGTCGCGGCGCCGGGGCCGCTCACGGTGGACCGCGCGAAGCAGCTCCTGCGCGATCGTCATGACCACGGGCGCGGGCGTGAAGTCGTCCACGCGACGATGAACACGGTGCGGCGCGTGGACAACGTGATGAGCCTGGTGATCGAGCCGGCCCAGCGTCGGCTCCACGTGACCGACCGCGTGTTGCCGCCGGGATCGACCGACGACGTCGACTTCCTGACGATCGACTACGGGCGCGCGTCGCAGCGACCGATCGAGCGCATCGAACGGATCGAAGACCTCACGAAGAGCGGCGCCGGCGTCGCCGACGTGACCGAGGTGATGCGTCGCCAGATCGTGCGCGTCCTCGACGCGCCGCGACCGGCCGCGACCCGCACGTGGGCGCCGAAGCGCCTCCTCCTCGTCGGCGAAGGCGCGCACGTCCAGGCGATCGCCGCGGCGCTCGCGTCGCGCGGTACGGACGTCCACGTGGTGCCGGACGCGGCGGCGGCGGAGCGCAGACTCGGCGCGCTCGGCGTCGACACGGTGGACGCGCTCGGGATCGTGTCGACGGTCGAGGCCAAGCCCGCGTGGGCGATCGACGCGAAGGCCTGGGCCGAGCGCCGCGCGAAGACGCTCGCCGCGCCGTTCTCGCTCCTCCGCGCGTGGGCTCCGCACCGCGCGAGCGGCGCGTTGTTCGGCGTGACGTTCCTCGGCGGCGCGCTCGGGTTCGACAACGCCGCGCAAGGCACCGGTGACGGCGGCGGTCTCCTCGGGCTGCTCAAGGCCGTGCGCCGTGAGTACGACGGCGTCTCGGTTCAGGCGCTCGACGCGAGCCCGTCGGAGTCGCCGTCGCAGGTCGCGGAGGCGCTCCTCGCGGAGCTCGACGCGCCCGGCGGTCCTCTCGAGGTCGGCCTCCTCCGTGGCAAGCGCCTGGTGCTCTCGATGGCCGAGCGCCGCGCGAAGCCGGACGCCGCGCAAGCTCGCTTGCCGGCCACGTGGATCGTCACCGGCGGCGCCCGCGGCGTCACCGCGAAGATGGCGCTCCGCCTCGCGGAGCTCTACCAACCGCGGCTCGTGTTGATCGGTCGGCACGCGCTCCCGGACGAGGCCACGCTCGCGAAGTGGCGCAGCCTCGACGCCGAAGGCCTCGACGCGCTGAAGCAAGGCCTCTTGCAACAGATGAAGACCGAGGGCGGCTTCTCACCGATCGCGTGGAAGCAGCGCTGTGAGGCGATCGACAAGGCGCTCGAGATCGACGGGACGCTGCGCGGCATCGCGGAGCGCGGCTCATCGGTCGCCTACCACGCGATCGATCTGTCGAACCGCGACGCACTCGGGCCCGTCCTCGCGAAGGCGCGCGTGCGCGGGCCGATCGAGGGGCTGCTGCACGGCGCCGGCGTGGAGGTCGCGAAGCCGTTCGACAAGAAGTCGGACGAGCTCTTCGAAGCGACGATCGGCGGCAAGGTCGACGGCCTCGTCCACCTCCTCGCCGCGACGAAGGACGACCCGCTCACGCACGTCGTCGGCTTCTCGTCGGTGTCGGGGCGCTTCGGCGGCCACGGCCAGACGGACTACGCGCTCGCGAACGAGGCGGAGGCGCGGCTGCTCTCGGCGTACGGCGCGATGCACCCCAACGTGCGCGTGGCGGCGATCGCGTGGGCCGCGTTCTCGGAGGTCGGCCTCGCGGCGCGCTCGTCGGCGAAGGCGTTCCTCGAGAAGGCCGGTCAGGCGTTCATGACCCCGGCGGAGGGCGCGAACCACTTGGTGCGCGAGCTGTGGGCCGGGCTGCCCGAGGCCGAGGTCACGATCTGCGAGCGGCTCGAAGCGCTCGACCTCGATCGACTCCTGGTCGCAGAAGACTGCCGCACCGAGTGGCTCGAGCGCGCGCGCCGCGCGTCGGCGAGCCCGCTGATAGATCACCTCGTCGCGAGCCGAGGCTCGGAGGCGATCGTCGAATACACGCTCGCCGCGACGGTGCCGTTCCTCGATCAACACCGCATGGGCGCGACGCCGATCGTCCCCGCCGTGGTGAGCCTCGAGCTGATGGCGGAGCTGTCGAACCTCGATCCCGGCGAACACTGGTCACTCGCCGACGTCGCGATCGAGCGCCCGCTCAAGGTCGAAGAGGACACGACGGCCACGGTGATCGCGCGGCGGCACGGCGACGCGCTCACCATCGCTTCGACGGTCCGCAAGCAGGACGGCGTCGTGCTCGAGCCCGCGCGTGTGTTCGTGCGCGGGCGGCGCGTCCCCGCCGCGGCGCCCACCTCGACGCTCGACGTCACGGCCACCGGAGAGACGATCGTCTATCCGTACCCGAAGGCGATCGATCGCACGCCGGGGTCGCGGATGATCTATCACGGCCCCGTCTTCCGCTGCCTCGAGGGGGTCTCGGCGGGCGGCGGAGGCGGCGTCGCGCACCTGATCGTCCCGGCGCCGACGTCGCTGGTGCCGGGCTCCGATCCGGCGCGTTGGCAGCTCCCCGCGGCGCTGCTCGACGGCTGCCTCCAGGCGGTCGGGATGCTCGGACGAATCCTCCACGGCGTCGTCGCGTTGCCCGCCGGCTTCGGGCGGGTCGACGTGAGCCGACGCGTGCTCGAGGCCGCCGGGGAGCGCGTTCGGTTGGCGGTGCGCTTCGTGGAAGTCGCCGAGGACGCGTTGGTCGCGGACTTCGAGGTGATGTCCGCGCACGGACCGCTGGTCTCGGTGCGGCGCTATCGCGCCCAGGTGGTACCCACGACATGAGTCTCCCCCGCGACATCATCGCGTTGTCGATCGACGAGGTCTGGGAGGCGCGCGCGCGCTTCACCGGATCGCTCACGCCACACGAAGCCGACGTCTTCGCGGCGCTGCGTTACGTGAAGCGCCGGCGCGACTGGCTCGCGGGCCGCGTCGCGGCGAAGCGCGCGCTGCAGCGAAACACCGGCCTCGCGTTCGAGCAGATCGAGATCCGCGCGGTCGCGGACGGGCCGACGTCGGGGCGCCCCGTCGCGTGGATCGCCGGCGCGCCGACCGGGTGCCTCTCGATCACGCACTCGGGGGATGTCGCGATGGCGACCTGGTCGCCCATCCACGTGGGGATCGACGCGGAGCTCGTGGAGCCTCGCGACGACAGCTTCCTCTCGCTCGCGTTCACTTCCGAAGAGCGCGAACGGATCGAAGCCGCGGACGACCGCGACCTCCGCGCGACCACGCTGTGGTGCGAGAAGGAGGCGTACGCGAAGTGCCTCGGCGTCGGGTTCCGTCGCAGCTTCTCGGACCTCGTCGTCCCGCGCGATCTCGATCGTGAGGCCGGCGCGATCGTCCACAGCGGTCGGACGCTGTGCTGGGCCCGCGTGAGGAGCGCCGCGTGATCGATCTGACCGGACGCCTCGCACTCGTCACCGGCGGCTCACGCGGGATCGGGCGCGCCACCGCCGTCGCCCTCGCGGAGGCTGGCGCTGACGTCGCGATCACGTACGTGAATTCGCGGCGCAACGCCGAGGACGTCGGCGCGAAGATCCTCGAGCTCGGCCGGAGAACGCTCGTCGTGCGCGCGGACCTCTCCGACGAAGACGACACCACACACCTCGTCGACGCCGTCGCCGAACAGCTCGGCGGGCTCGACATCCTCGTCTCCAACGCGGCCGGCGGCGGCTTCCGGCCGCTGCTGGAGACCTCGGGCGATCAACTCGACTACGCGATCCACCTCAACGTGCGCGCGTTCATGCTGCTGACCCAGAAGGCCGCGCCGCACCTCGAAGCGCGCGCGGTGGACGGCCGGCGCTCGAAGGTGATCACCGTGTCGAGCTGGGGCGCGGAGCGCGCGCTCCCGATGTACGGCGCGATCGGTGCGTGCAAGGCCGCGATCGAATCGATGACGCGACACGCCGCGCTCGAGCTCGGTCACCGCGGCATCAACGTGAACTGCGTGCGAGCGGGCGTCGTCGACACCGGTTCGCTCCGCGCGTTGCCAGGGGTCGAAGCGGTCCTCGAAGAGCGGCGTCAGCGCTCGATGGTCGACCGGAACATCCAACCCGAGGACGTCGCCGACTCGATCGCGTTCCTCGCATCCGACCGCGCGAACATGATCCAGGGCCAGACGCTCATCCTCGACGGCGGCACCTCACTCCGCCCCTGAGTCCTCCGCCGCTCCGCCGATCCGCGCCTCGAGGCTCCCGCGCTCGCCCGGCGCGAAGCCGAGCACTTCGCCGCGCCCGGACAGCGCCGCCTTCGCGGCGTCGAGATCTTCGAACGTCGTCGTCCCCTTCCACGTCGCGCGGTCCTCGGAGAACGTGAGCCTCCCCTTCCCCACGTCGGGGAGCAGCGCGATCGCGAAGTACCGCCGGGCACGGAAGCGCGCCATCGAGTCTTCGTCGACCGCCATCGCCGCGGCGGACTTGCGCTTGGCTTCGCGCGCCTCCAGCTCGTCGACGATCTTGGCGAGCTGCTCGAGCTCGCGTTGCTTCGCGACCGCGCGCGCGTGCAGCGCCTCGCCCTCCGAGAACGAGAAGAACGAAGGCTCCGGCACCTCGATCCTCGGCACCGAGGACGTCGCCGTCGCGACCGTCCGCGGGCGCTTCAACGCGAACCGCATCGACCACGCCGGCTCCTCCACCTCGACCACGGCGAGCTCCATCGCGGGCGCGTCGACCGCGTACGCGAGGAGCGCTTGCACGGCCTGACGCCGGCCGCGCTCTCCGTGGACTTGCACCGCCAGGACGCCGGCGTCCTCCTTCACCTCGACGCGGTCCGTACTCCCGAGCGCGACGATGCGACCGCGCACCTCTTCCGGGCTCCCGGTCGCGAGCGTGTTCGCCGAAGTCGGCACGGCTGCCATGGCCCGCTGCCGCTCCATCAAGAGTCGAGACCGCGCGCGCGCTTCCGTCACCGCGCGATCGAGCTCCGCGATGGTCTCGAGCTGCGCGCGGTCCTCACAGCCCACGAGCGCGACAATGGTCGCGACGAGTGCGATCCGCTTCACGCGCGCATGATGTTCATGTTCGTGACGACGTGGCGAGGGGCGACTCGCTTCGGCGACGCGGACCGGGTTACTCTGCCCGAGTGCTGTCGGTACTCGTACTCGCCCTCTCCGTACCGAGCACCGCCTGGTACGTGGACGACGGCTGCGTCGAAGTCGCGAACCTCGTCTACTCCGCGAAGATCGTCGACGCGAAGGCGCGCATCGCGAAGCTGAATGCGTCGAAGAGCCTCGACGACAACGCGTGCGCGCTCTGGGTCTCCGCGACGATGAAGGAGATGCAGCTCGCGCTCGACGACGACGCCGAACACCTCTGGGCCGAGATGCACGAGGACCTCGACGCCCTCGAGCGCTTCGGCCGCGAGCACGACGACCAGCTCCGCTTCGCCGACCTCGTCATCGAGGCGCAGTTCCGGCGCGTGCGCGTCTTCGCGGCCCAGAAGGAGCGCATGAGCGCGATGAGCGCCGCGCGGAAGGCGCAGTCGCTCATCGAGGAGCGCCGACGGCTCCGGAAGGGCTCGCCGACCTACTTCTACGCCGAGGCCCTGATGAACCTCGCGATCACCCACGCGGACTGGCACGTGCGGGCGGCGCTCGCGCTCCTCGGGTTCCGCGGCGACGGCGCGCGCGGGAAGAAGGCGATGGGGATGCTCGTCGCGAAGCGCAGCGTCTACCAGAGCGAGGCGATGGTCGTCGCGCGCTCGTTCACGCTGCGCGTGCCCGGGCTGTTCGACGCGCCGCTCGAATACTCCGAGCGCCTGCGAGCCAAACACCCGACGAACCCGCAGCTCGCGTACGACCACGCGCGGGACCTCGGCGCGCTCGGTCGCTGCGACGAAGCGAAGGAGACCCTCGCGGGCGTCATGCCGAACGTGTCGACCTACAGCAAGAACATCCGCGCGAAGCTCGCCCGCGCGAGCGCCTGTCCGGGCGAGAAGTAACCTCGGGTCAGGCGCCGGCCGGATCGTCGGCGGCGAGGATCGCGTCGAGGCCCTCCACCCGGCTCTCGATCTGCTCGACGAGGAGGCGGGTCTCTTCACTGGAAGCGCCGGCGAGTCGCACGACCTCGGACTGCACTTCGAGTTGCGCGAGGAGCTCTTCGAGCTCGACCAACTCCATCGTGAACCGCTCGCGCAGACGCTCGAGCCTCCGGATGTTCTCCAGGCGCGCCGCCGCGCTGGCCGCCGCGCGCTCGTCACCACTCGCGACGAGCGCCGCGTGGCGATCGGCGGTCGCGGAAGACGAGAACTCGGGCTGCGCGAGGAGGCGATCGATCCGGCCCACCTTCTCCTGCGCGAGCGTCATACGTTCGTGCAGCCGGCCGAGCGCGATGCGGTCCGGGAGGAGGTGCTCGAAGCCGGTCTTCGGCGCAGTGGGCTTCAGCGCGTCGAGCACCAGGAACGGACCGTAGAGCGGCCAGAACGGGACGAGTAGCGCAGCGTCGGCGAGCCGGCCCTTGGCCACGAACAGCAGCGTGATCGCGCACGTCAGTCCGAAGACGCCGTACATCGCGAGGAGCTCCATCGATCTCATGATCCACCTCGTTCGAGCGCGCGGCTCATCGCGCCTCTCCCGGGAGCGGCGCGGATTCGCGTGAATAGATTCCTCGCGCGGAGCGCTGGGACGTCGCGACGGCGTCGAGGAAGCTCCCCTCGATCGATCGGACCAGCTCCACCTTCGCGCGCGGGCGCGCGACGAACGGGCGAAGCGTCCACGACATCTGGGAGCCGACGAGCGCGAACACGGACAGGGCGATCAGCGTCGCGAGGCGCGGCACCTTCTCCGAGCGACGCGACACCCCGCGGAGGAAGAACACGAGGCCGGCGAGCCCGCCGATGCCGCAGCACCCGACCACGAGCAAGACAACCGCGTGGTAGCGCGCGTCGAGCATCACGCCGAGGAGCACGACCGGCGCGAGCGCCGCGAGGACCATCGAGGTGAGCGCGAGCGACGACAGCACCAACAACAGGTCGCGGCGGAGCGACGCGGTCCCCACGCTCGCCTTCGTGAGCGCGGAGAACGCCGGCACCGTGAGGCCCGCGGTGAGCAACACCACGAGCGGGAACTTCACAGCGGCGAACAGCGGCTGGAGGCCCATACGCGACGCTCCGATCGCCGCGCCGAACGCGGCGCACGAGAGGACGATGGTGACGATGAGCGTCTTGGCGATGCGCGTGAGGTCGTCCGTCCGTTCGATCTGATCGAGGAACGTGCCGGAGTCGCGGAGCAGCTGGTCGACGACGCCGAGCGGGTGATCGGCGAGCGGCGGCGGCGGCTTCGTGGCCGACGTGACAAGGAGCGTGTCTTGGATGGCGGTGGTCATGTCGTGGTCCTTCAGCCCTGGGCCGCTGCGAAGAGGTGGGCGCCGATCGCCAGGCAGACGAGCGACCACACGGTGAAGAGGGCGAGTACGCGGCCGCGGTGTTCGCGCTGCGTGAAGACGAGGCGATAGAAAGCGCCGAGCCCGAGGACGGCGCCGAGCGCGACGACGCCCTTGGTGAGGAGGCCGGCGGTGACGCCTTCCACGCTCGTGGCGACGAGGAACCCGAGCGCGGGGACGAGGCCGAGGAACACGACACTCGAGCGCTCCAGCGCCGCGACGGCCGCGCGGCCGAGCTCGGACGCGGAGGGCGCGACCTGGAGGATCGCTGCGCCGATGTAGAGGGTCGGGAGCATCACGAAGAGCACGCCGACCCAGAGGGCCGGCAGCGAGAGGGCGGCGGTCCCGGAGCCATGTCCGGAGAGCAGCGAGGTCAGACCGACGAGCGTGGGGCCCGCGATCATGAGGAGCACACGGAGGATCGGGTGGGAGCGTTGGGTCATCACGAGGAGACCAACGCCCGCGTCGTGGCGAGGTGGGGGGGATCCGTGTGAAGAGGTGAGGCCGAGGTCGTGGCGATCCGATGGCATCGGGCGTATGAACACGGGCGTGCCCAACGTCGGACAGCCCGCGCCGGACTTCACGCTGAAGGATCAGTCCGGCGCCTCGGTGACACTCAGCGCGTTCCGCGGGGAGAAGAACGTCGTCGTGTACTTCTATCCGAAGGACAACACGCCGATCTGCACCAAGGAGGCGTGCCAGTTCCGCGACGAGTACGCGGACTTCGAGGGCGTGGACGCGGTGGTGCTCGGGATCAGCGCGGACGACGAGGGCCGCCACCGCGCCTTCGCGGACAAACACCGGCTCCCGTTCAAGCTCCTCTCGGATCCCGACCACGCCGTCGCGAAGCTCTACGACGCGATGAGCACGTTCGGGTTGATGGCGGGGCGCAAGACGTACGTGATCGACAAGGAGGGGAAGATTCGGCACGTCACCGACGCGCGCTTCTCCGCGTCGAAGCACGTCGAAGAGGCGCGGGCGGCGTTGGCAAAGTTGTAGGCGAGGAGTTCGGATGAACCTCGATGCCGGGCCTCCGCGATGAACGGCGGGGCCCGGCACACTTCAGGGCTCAGCGCTGGGTGAGGACCTTCGGCTTCGAGGCGTCGAGGTCGAAGCGGTCGAGGCGCATCACCTTGCCCCAGACCGCCGCGAAGTCTTCCGCGAACTTCGCCTTGGCGTCGTCGGCCGCGTAGACCTCGACGAGGGCGCGCAGCTGCGAGTTCGAGCCGAAGATGAGGTCTGCCGCCGTAGCGGTCCACTTCACCTTGCCGCCGTCACGCGTGCGGCCCTCGTAGATGTCGCCCGCCTTCTTCCACTCCACGCCCATGTCGACGAGGTTGACGAAGAAGTCGTTCGTCAGCGTGCCGGGGCGGTCCGTGAAGACGCCGTGCTTCGAGCCGTCGTAGTTCGTGTCGAGGACGCGCATGCCCGCGAGGAGCACCGTCATCTCCGGCGCCGTCAGGCGGAGCAGGTCCGCGCGCTCCACGAGCAGCTCGGGGACCGGGCGGCTCGCGTCCTTGCTCACGTAGTTGCGGAACCCGTCGGCCTTCGGCTCGAGGAGCGCGTACGACTCGACGTCCGTCATCTCCTGCGTCGCGTCCGTGCGGCCCGGCGTGAACGGCACCGACACCTTGAAGCCGGCGCGCTTGGCGGCGTCTTCGACGGCGGCGTTGCCGGCGAGCACGATGAGGTCGGCGAGCGAGATCTTGCGCGACGACTTGCTGTTGAACTTCTTCTGGATCGCCTCGAGGCCCGCGATCGTCTTCGCGAGTTCGGCCGGCTGGTTCACCGCCCAGTCCTTCGCGGGCGCCAGGCGAATGCGCGCGCCGTTCGCACCGCCGCGCTTGTCGGTGTCACGGTAGGTCGACGCCGAGGCCCACGCCGTCTTCACGAGCTGCGAAGTGGTGAGGCCCGACTTCAGGATGTCGCGCTTGAGCGACGCCGCGTCCTTCGCGTTGATCAGCTTGAAGTCGACCGGCGGCACGGGGTCCTGCCACAGCTGCGGCGGCGGGACTTCGGCGCCGACGAGGCGGACGTGCGGGCCCATGTCACGGTGCGTGAGCTTGAACCACGCGCGCGCGAACGCCGCCTCGAACTCTTCGGGCTTCTCGTAGAAGCGCTTCGAGATCTTCGCGTACTCCGGGTCCTTCACGAGCGCGAGGTCGGTCGTGAACATGATCGGCTTGTGCTCTTTGTTCTTGTCGAACGCGTCCGGGACCATCTGCGTCGTCTCGCCCTTGGGCGTCCACTGCTGCGCGCCGGACGGGCTCTTCGTGAGCTCCCACTCGTACTCGTGGAGGTTCGAGAAGTAGTCGTGCGACCACTTGGTGGGCGTGTACGTCCACGCGCCCTCGAGGCCACTCGTGATCGCGTCCGCGCCCTTGCCGCTCTTGTAGCTGCTCTTCCAACCGAGGCCCTGCGCCTCGATCGGCGCGGCCTCCGGCTCGACGCCGACGTGTTTGCCCGCGTGACCGGCGCCGTGCGCCTTGCCGAGCGTGTGTCCGCCCGCGATCAGCGCGACGGTCTCTTCGTCGTTCATCGCCATGCGACCGAACGCGGTGCGGATGTGCTTCGCGGCGGCGAGCGGGTCCGGCTTGCCGTTCGGGCCCTCCGGGTTGACGTAGATCAGGCCCATCTGCGTCGCGCCGAGCGGGCGCGCGAGCTGGCCGCTGTCCGTGAAGCGCTCGTCGGCGAGCCACTCGGTCTCGGGTCCCCAGTTGATGTCGGTCGGCTCGTAGACGTCCTCGCGACCGCCGCCGAAGCCGAGCGTCTTGAAGCCCATCGACTCGAGCGAGACATTGCCGGCGAGGACCATGAGGTCCGCCCACGAGAGGCTGCGGCCGTACTTCTTCTTCACCGGCCACAGGAGGCGGCGCGCCTTGTCGAGGTTCGCGTTGTCCGGCCAGCTGTTCAGCGGCGCGAAGCGAATCGTGCCGGAGGCCGAGCCGCCGCGACCGTCGGTCACGCGGTACGTGCCCGCGCTGTGCCACGCGAGGCGAATCATCAGGCCGCCGTAGTGTCCCCAGTCCGCCGGCCACCAGTCCTTGGAGTCGGTGAGCGTGGTCTGGATGTCCTTCTTCACCGCCTTCAGGTCGAGCTTCGAGAACGCCTTCGCGTAGTCGAAGTCGCGGTCGATGGGATCGCCGGCGGGCGCGTTCTCCTTGAGCGGGCGGAGATCGAGGCGGTTGGGCCACCAGTCGTCGATCCCGTACGGGCGGTCGCTCTTCTTCTTGGCCGCCATCGGCGCGGCCTTCTCTTCGGTCTTCTTCTCGTCGACCTTCTCGGTCTCGGGGATCTCGGAAGTGACGACCTCACCGGTCGCGTCTTCGCCCTGCTTCTGCGAAGCGCACGACGCGCCCATCGCCGTGAGCGCCAACGCCGTCGCGGAGGCGGCGAGGATTCGCTTCATCTCACTTGCTCGATTTTTCGTTGTTGGGGTCCTCATGATTGCGGAAGACTAGGGAGTCTCGGCCGTTCGGTCCAATCGCCTCTTCCACTCACAGCGATAGGTTCAGCCTATGATCGAAATCGTCCATTCCGGGTGAAACGGCCCCGAACGGACGCGCCCGGATACGCGCTCACTCGTTCGGGAGCGGCGGGAGCTTCGCGGCGAGGAGGAGCGGCAGAGCGAGGTACGCGGCCGCCGCGAAGTACGGCGTGGACGCGCCGAAGCGCCAGTACAACAGGCCCCCGACGATCGGTCCCAGCGCGCGCGACAACGCACCGACCGACCGGAACAGTCCGAGCGCGAGGCCCTGCTGTTCGTTGGGCGCGTAGCGCGAGACGAGCGCGGACGTACACGGGATCACCAGCGCCGACCCGTACGCCATGAGGAACAGGCCGAAGAACAACATCCCCGATCCCTGCACGAACGCGATCGCGATGAAGCCCGGCATCACGGCCAACAGCCCCATCAGTGTCAGGCGCTTCTCGCCGTGCTTGGGCGCGAGGCGTCGGAGCACGCCGCCTTGCACCACCGCGATCACCAGGCCGACGAACACGAACATCATCCCGTTGTTGCGCGGCGTGTAGTCGAGGCGCTCGACCGTGAGGAACACGAGCGTGAACTCCATCGCGGAGAACGCGGTGAGGAACAGGAACGAGATCGCGTTGACGCGCTGCACGCCCGGCTCGTTGATCCCCTTCAGCAGTCGGAACGGGTTCGCGGTGCGCTTGCTGATCGACTTGCCGCGCGTGGCCGGCGACAGCGTCTCCGGGAAGCGCGACACCGCGAGCAGCAGGTTGAGCGAGGACAGCGTGAAGGCGATCGCCGCCGCCCCCGAGAACGGATTCACGCCGTAGGGGACCAGCGACGGCAACAGCTCCGCCAGGTTCACGAACGACGACGCACCGCCGATCGCCGGCCCGAAGATGAAGCCGATGCCGATCGCGGCGCCGACCATGCCCATGCCCCTCGAGCGGTTCTTCTCGTCCGTGACGTCGGCGACCACCGCGGTCACGGTCGAGAGGTTGCCGGCCATCGCGCCGCCCAGGAGCCGCGCGAACACCAACACGAAGAACGAGCCCGCGAAGAACCAGCCCACGTACGACAGCGCCGTGCCCGTGAGGGTGATCAGGATCGTGGGTCGGCGCCCGATGCGGTCCGAGAGCCCGCCCCAGAACGGCGCCGCCATGAACTGCAGGATCGAATAGAGCGATCCGAGTAGCCCGCCGAACAACACCGTGACGAGGAACGCCGCGTTGTCGCTGTCGCCCGCGAAGCGCTCGAGCGTCGCGACCAACGACGCGAGAAAGCTCCCCGACCCCTCGAGCGCGAGGTAGTGGTCGAGCATCTGCGGGAACAGCGGGAAGATGATCGAGAAGCCGACGAGGTCGATGAACGCCGTCAGGATCGCGACCAACGGGACGCCGGTGCCACCGCGCTTCTTCGCCTCCGTCATCGCCACAGATAGAACCGAACACCACCCGCGAGCGCGAAGCCGGTCGCGATCGGCCGGTCGACGGTCGGGTCGACCGTCTCGATGGGGCCCGTTCGATTCGCGACGTCCGCCGAAGCCGTGTGCGCCGTCGCGCCGAGCTCGAGGAAGAAGCTGAAGGGGTACGTTCGGTTCGCGTCGCCCGTGAAGAGCTCCGCGCCCACCGCGCCGTAGACACCGAACGACAGGCGCGTCGTCGACAGGCGCGGCGACAGCCACAGGAACGACGGCCCGAGCCGCCCGTAGAGCCGACCGCCCACCGGGACGATCGACGCCGACACCTCACCGGTGAAGCGCGCGTGGGCGTACGTGGACCACGCCGAGAAGTCTTGGTCCGCTGTGCTCGCGGGGAGCGCGCGGAGGTCCGGGTACCAGCCGATGCCGCCCGCGAGCGCGACCGCGAAGTGATCTTCGAGGAACCGCGGAGACGCGACGCGCACGAACAGCCCGAAGTCGTCGTGGAGGCGCTGGACACCCGCGCCGATCGACACCCCCGCCGGGGGCACCAGCGCCTGGTCGATCACCGGGTCGTAGGCGGACGCGAGGAGCGCCGCCACACCCAGCGCTACTGCACCGCCCACAGGAGGATCGCCGCCACCGCGACGACGAGCACCGTGGCGTAGGATTGAACGTTACCGGTCTGCAGCTTCGAGAGCAGGCGCCCGACGCCCATCACCGTGTAGCCCGAGCCCCGCACCGCCGCGCCGTCGATCAGCCACGGGTCCACGACGACCGCGCACAGCGACGCGAGCATCCGCAGCGGGCCGATGACGACGACCTGGTAGATCTCGTCCACGTACCACTTGCCGAGCAGCAACACGTGCGCGACGCGACCGGCGCCCGCGCGCACGAAGCGCTCCATCGCCGGCGACGGACCGTTCTTGTAGATCGCGTAGCCGATGA
>JAUHYN010001008.1 GCA_030426505.1 bacterium
CCCCCTCGGCGCGACGGGCCTCGCGCAGTGCACCGAGCTGGTGTGGCAGCTGCGCGGCCAGGCCGAGAAGCGCCAGGTCGACGGCGCGCGCGTCGCGCTCCAGCACAACCTGGGCCTCGGCGGCGCCTGCGTCGTCACCATGTACCGGCGCGACTGACGCGCTTGGCCTACAATGGGGGCGTGCGCGCCCTCGTCCTCCTCTCGATCCTCACGGCGCTCCCGGCGTCGGTGGCCGCGGCGCCGCCGAACGTCGAGCCCGGTCAGCAGTACGCCGGGGGCACCACCGTCCGCTTCGCGCAGATCGGCCTCGACCTCACGATCCCGAAGAAGTGGATTGGTGCGGTCGCGCCGGGCGGCGAGGCGTTCGTGCTCGTGTCGCAGTCGGAGCCCGGGATGATCCTCGCGACCGCCGAACCGGGGACGTCGGTCGCGAAGGTGAAGGCGTCGATGACCGAGACCGTCCCGCTCGACGACGTGACGCTCACGCCGGCTGGCCCCCCGAAGGTCAAAGGCGACCGGCTCGAGCAGCGCTACACGACGAACAACGCGCAGATCGTCGGGCTCGCGGTGGCGGTGGTGAAGGACGAGCTCGGCGTAGGCTTCGTCGCGGTCGGACCGAAGACGGCGACGAAGCAGTACCGAGCGCTCCTCGCGGGCCTCGTGAAGTCGCTCCGCTTCCTCCCGCGCCCGAAGCCGGGCGACACCGGCGGCGGCACGTGGCACGCGAAGCTCGCCGGCTTCGCGCTCGAGCACCTGAAGACGAGCAACGGCCTGTCGACGAGCCACACGATCCACCTCTGCAAGGACGGCTCGTTCTCGTCGTCGGGCGGCGACAGCTACCTGTCGGGCGGCTTCTCGGCGGTCGGCTCGAACGGCAGCGCAGGGACGTGGCGCATCGAGGGCGCCACGCTCACGCTGAACCACCGCAGCGGCGGCGCGACGACGCACCGCCTCACCTCCGAGGGCAACAAGACGTTCCTGAACGGCACGCGCTACTTCGTCGCGAACCCGGCGAGTTGTCGCTAGCGGCTCTTCAGTTCAAACCGCAGCGCTCGGCGGCGATCTCGGCGAACTCGCAGCAGTCGTCGTTCGAGCGCACGCCGAACGTCGCGCCGACGCGCGCGCCCTCTTCGCAGGTGCAGACCCAGATCGTTCCGCCGCTGGTCGTGGCCTGGGAGCACGCGATCTCGGCGCTGCCGGAGCCGCTGGAGCAGGACTGCTCGACCGACGCGTTGCACATGCGCCCCGGCGTGGTGGTGGAGGTGCCGGCGTCGATGACCGGGGGCGGATCGATGGAGCCGCCGCACCCGATGATCGGCGTGCAGGCGCAGTCGAGCTGCGCTTGGAACTCGGCGCTGCACTGCGTGAAGAACGTGGGGACGTCGTCGGTGCAGGTCGTCGGCGCGCCGAGCGCGCAGCGGACGAACGCGTCGAACTCGGGGAGGCAGCCCTCGGCCTGCGCCTCGGCGCGCGACTGGGCGGCTTCTTCGGCGCAGTCGGGCTCGGCCTCCGCGCACGGGATCTGCGCGAAGCGATCGCAGACCTGACGGAGCTCGGACGTGGGGGCCTGGGGCGTGACGCTCGACGGCGCCGGCGGGTTGAAGACCTGGATGCAGGTGCCCAGCGCGCAAGTCAGGTTGCACGAGCAGTCCGCTGTCGCGTTGCACGCGCCGCCGATCGGCGCGGCGCCGCACATCGCGGGCGTCCCCGTCTGGCTCGGGTCGCGGCTGTCGAGACACGCGGTGAACAAGAGCGCCGAAGCGGCGAGGCAGAAGACTCGATTCACGTCGCTCTTTCTATCAGGTCGCGAGGTCGGCGGGCGCGTCCGCAGTGGTTAGATCGGGAGCGCGGCGACGAGCTCGGCGAGGTCGAAGCCGAGCGCACCGTACGCATGCGCCATGATCGCGAAGTACTCGAGCGACGGCGCATTCGCGGGACCGTCCGAGCGGCGCCGGTAGGTCCACAACGTCTCGGCGCCGATGGTGATCTCGATGCGATCGTAGCTGCCCTCGAAGCGGTCGAGGCGGGACAGGGCGCCTTCGTCGAGGGTGTAGATCCGGCCGGGGACCGATCCGCCCGGGCTCGGGACGATCGTCGCGACGCCCCCGGACCGCCAGTTCTTCGAGGACCCCGCGAACGCGAGCCGGTACTCGCCGAGGCGCGCGGGCTCGCCCGGGACCACGTCCGTGCAGCGGCGCCGCATCTGCGCGACGCTCAGGTTCGAGCCGTAGGCGAAATAGCGAGGCACGACGCCCGTTTTACCCAAAAGACGCGCGCCCGCGCTTTTCGGATTGGGTACTGAACAAAAGTTCGGTACACTCCTGAACATGGCTTCCGCGGCGCGCCCGACCGACCTCGACGAGATCCGAGCCCTGCTCCGTCGTAAGGCCCCGTTCGTCGGCGAGCGGGGCGGGCGCAAGAGCGGCCTCCCGGAGCTCGACGGGCTCCTCTCGGGCGGCTTCGTGAAGGGCGGCATCACGGTGCTCACCGGGCTCCCCGGCTCGGGCCGGATGTCGATCGCGGCGCACCTCATCGCCGAGGAGACCCGCGCCGCGCGCCCGGTCGCGTGGATCGACGCGAAGGGGACGCTGTACCCGCCCGCCCTCGCCAACCTCGGCGTTCGTTTGAATCGAATGCTCGTGGTGCGCGGCGCCAAGGAGCGCTCGGTCTACGCGGCGGAGCAGATCATCGCGTCGCGCGCGTTCGGGGTGGTCGTCGCCATAGGGCTCGATCCCCACCTCGACGAGACACGCGCGCGCCGGCTGCAGACCGTGACCGAGGGGACGGACACCACGACCGTGCTCATCCTCGAGCCGCGCGCCGCGGAGCGCTTCGGCAACGCCGTGATGAAGCTGTCGATGACGCGCCGGGCGTCGTCGATGATCGTGCAGGTGGACAAGGATCGGACCGGCGCCGCGGGGCGGCGCGCGACGATCTCGAATGCGGTGTCGGGGTTCAGTCCGGCGCCGGACGTCCTCGACGAGGCCCGCCCGGTCGCCGTGGTGTGAGGGGGTCGGATCAGCTCACGCGCTCGAGCACGACCGCGATGCCCTGACCGCCGCCGATGCACGCCGAACCGACCGCGTAGCGGCCCTCGCGGCGCGCGAGCTCGTACACGAGGTGCGAAGTGATGCGCGCGCCCGACGCGCCGAGCGGGTGCCCGAGCGCGATCGCGCCGCCATTCACGTTCGTCTTCTCGCGGGGCAGACCGAGTTCCTTCTCGACCGCGATGTACTGCGGCGCGAACGCCTCGTTCACTTCGAACAGATCGATCTGATCCTGCTCGAGGCCCGCGCGTGTCAGCGCCTTGCGGATCGCCGGCGCCGGGCCGATGCCCATGATCGTCGGATCCACGCCCGTGATGCCCCAGTCGACGAGGCGCGCCAGCGGCCGCAGCCCGCGCTTCTCCGCCGCCTCGCGCGAAGCGATGACGAGCGACGCCGCGCCGTCACAGATGCCCGACGCGTTGCCGGCCGTGACCACGCCGTCCTTCTTGAAGACCGGGCGCAGCTTCGAGAGGACCTCGAGCGTCGTCTGCGGGCGGGGGTGCTCGTCCGTGTCGAAC
>JAUHYN010001009.1 GCA_030426505.1 bacterium
TGAGGAGGGGGAGCAGGAGGAGTGCGGTGCGTGTGTTCATGAGGACTCCGAGGTGATGAACGCCCGTTCTCGCCGTCGAGATCAAGGGCAGAGGTTCGGTCCCGGTTCACTCGGCCCGGGACAAGCGGACACGGAGACGGTGACGGCGTCGGTGTACGTCGTGCCGCCGTTCGTCGTGAGGATGGCGCGTAGGATGGCTTGCTGGTTCGCGAGCAGACAGCAGTCGTCGATGATGGGCGGGACGGCGATGAGCTGCAGCGCGCCCGTCGCGGCGTCCGTTTGGATCGGCGCGGCGCCCGTGCGCGAGACCATCGCGCGCACGTCGCCGTCGATGTCGGCGATCTCGAACGTGAGCAGCATGATGTCGGCCTTCGCGATCCCGTAGATCCGCATCGCCGACCAGATGTGGTGGCCGCCGTTGCGGCCGCCGCCCTGCGGGCCCGCGATCAGCTCGACGGAGTCGCCGTCTTCGAGAGGCACGAAGAAGTCCTGGCCCGTGCCGACCTCGACGGCCGGCGTGACCGGGCCGGCATCGCGCGTGGAGACCGGACCGGCGTCGCGGTCTCGGATCACGTCGTCGCCGGTGTCGTCCCCCGAGGTCCCGCAGGCGGCGACGACGGAGGCGGCGAGGAACACGCAGAACGCGGCGCGCCCGGCAGCCCGCAGGAAAACGCGCGTGCTTCGCCGGCTCAACATCGCTCCTTCGCAATACCGCGCAGCCGCGGGATCCGGCAATGCGATTTTGCGAACCATTCTCAATTAGCGGATCGGGCCGGCGAGACCGCCCGGTACGCGGCGGGGGCACGGGCCGGCCCGACGACGGCGCCGCGGCATTCGCGCGCGGAGCCTTCCGCGAAATATTCTGCCGCCATCACCGCGCGGCGTCCTAGCCTCTGCGAGGTGCGCCGCGCGCTGCTGTACACGTTGGCCGCAACGCTGAGCGGTGGCTTCGGGTGCCTCGGGTCGCTCGAGCACGGCGTCGTCGACACGGTGATGCTCGGCGCCGAACGCCCGCGCACGCCGCGCGCCTTCGTTCGGCGCGGCGACGAGACGCTCCGCGTCCTCGCGGGCGACTTCCACTGCCACGTCACGCCGCCCGACGGCGAGCCGCACGTCGTCCGCGATCTCGAGGCCACGGTCGAGCTCGCGCGCGAGCAAGCGCTCGACTTCGTCGTGCTCACCCCGCACGTCCGCGCGCGCACGCTCCACCTCCCCGAAGTCCAAGCGCGCTTGCGCGCCGGCCGCGACGCGGCGCGCGCGGTTCGCGGCGGGCCCGTGATGATCTTCGGCTTCGAGTACACCGACTTCTCCTGGGGCCACGCCGGGATGGCGTTCGGCGATCTCGACGCCGCGCTCGAAGCCGCGCCTCGCTCCGAAGACGCCTTCGTCCGCGCGTACCTCGCGAGCGGCGGGCTCGCGACGATCAACCACCCGCTCCTCGTCCCGGTCGACACGCCGATCGCGGTGTCGACTGGGACTTGTCGTGGCGGCCGATGATCGAAGACGGGCGCTACCCCGCGGACCTCGAGCTGCTCGATTCGCACGCCGGCGCGTACGAGGCGTTCAACCTCGCGATCGCCGACCTGCGCGACCGCTTCCTCTTCTTCGACCGCGACCGCTCGATCCGCCGGGTGTTCGCCGCGTTCGACGAAAGGATCCGCCGCGAGCGCCGCCGCATGACGCCGGTTGGCGGCAGCGACTCGCACGGTCACCACCTCCGCGCGACGACGTTCGTCCTCGCGTCGTCGAACACGCGCGACGCGATCCTCGAGGCGGTGCGCCGCGGGCGGACGTGCGTGCGCTCCCCGGAGGCGTGTCGCGCTCTGCTCCGGGTCGACGGGGGGCCGTGGAGCATCGTCGGCGACGCGCGCTTCGGCGCGGACGTCGAGGTCCGCGCGCCCGACGGGACGGAGATCCTCCTGAACGGCGAGCCCGTCGGTCGGGCGTTCTCCGTCGATCCCGAGATCTGCTCGATCGTACGGACACGCGTGGGCCGCGGGTACTCGGCGCCGTTCTACGTCAACTGCCCGTTCGCGGCGCGCCGCATGCGCGCGGGAGTTTTGCCGGAGGCTGTCGTACCATCGCCGGCGCGCTGACGAACGCGACGGACAAGTACGAGCTCGGCGAGCGCCTCGGCGGAGGCGGCATGGCGGAGGTGTACCGAGGCACGCAGCGCGGCGTCGAAGGGTTCTCGAAGACGGTCGCCGTGAAGCGCGTGCTCCCCGGCTACTCGAACGACCCGCAGTTCGCGCAGATGTTCGTCTCGGAGGCGACGATCGCGTCGCGGCTCGCGCACCCGAACGTCGTGACCGTGACGGACTTCGACCGCGACACGGCGGGGCGGCTCTTCCTCGTGATGGAGCTCGTGGAGGGCAAGGACCTCCGCGCGTTGATGTCGACCGGGCAGCTCCCGTTGCCGGCGGTGGTGTATGTCGTCGGCGAGCTGCTGCGCGCGTTGGGCTACGCGCACGCGCTGCACCACGAGGGGCGGCCGATGAAGATCGTCCACCGCGACGTCTCGCCGCACAACGTGTTGGTCTCGTGGGACGGCGCGGTGAAGCTCTCGGATTTCGGGATCGCGAAGGCGGCCGAAGCGAGCCCGTCGACGCGGACGGGCGTGGTGAAGGGGAAGGCGGCGTACCTCAGCCCGGAGCAGGCGCGCGCGGAGGAGCTCGATCATCGATCGGATCTGTTCGCAGCGGGCGTGATGCTGCACGAGCTGCTCACGAACGCGCGCCTGTTCGCGGTGCCGGGCGGCGCGCGCGAGGCGGTGATCATCCACCGCGTGTTGAACCTCGAAGTGAAGTCGCCGCGCGCGTTGAACGCGGCGATCAGTCCGGAGCTCGAGGGCGTGTGTCTGTGGTTGCTCGCGCGCAACCGCGAGGAGCGCCCGGCCGACGCCTTCGAAGCGCTCGACGCCCTGCTCGCCTGCCCCGAGGCCTCCACCCGCGGCGCGCGCGAGCTCGCGCAGCTGATGAAGGCGCGCTTCCCATCGGAGGCGCCGTCGCTCACGACGCCCGCGCACTCCGGGCCGATCTACGCGACGCCGAACAAACCGCCGGTGGGCGACTTCACGGACAGCGCGATCGATCGGCGCGAGATCGCGCACGACTTCGCGAGCGTCGCGGTCGACCCGATCGCCGTGCGCGCCGGCCGGGGCGCGGGCGCGATGCCCACCGCCGAGACCGAAGCGCCGACGGTTTGTGCGATGGCGCATCACAGCTATTTCAATCTCGAGGACGGCGGCGCGGGCCCCGTCACCGGCCACGAGATCACCTCGGACTTGAGCATCGCCTCCTTGTTCGCCTGGTTGAAGTCGGACCACATCCCTGACGCTCCGGTGAGATCGACGCGTACCGCGTCGGTCCCGCGCTCCGCCAGGGGTCCCTTCAGGTCGTCGGCAGCCCGCACCATCCCGGTGGTGTCGGTTGCCGCACCGGCCATGAGCACGGCGGTGCGCCGGTCCTGGCTGAGCGTCATGCCCGGCGAGGGTGGCTGCACCACCGTCACGTCCTCGCTCCCTTCCAGGACCCTCGTCGCGTCCGCGACGACGGTCTGGAACTC
>JAUHYN010001010.1 GCA_030426505.1 bacterium
CGGTCGGCGCGGTCGGCGCGGTCGACGCGGTCCGGGCGCGGTCCGTCGTGGCGGTCGCGGTCGACGCGGTCCGGGGCCCTTCCGTCGGTGCGGTCGATGCGGTCCGGGCGCGGTCCCTCGGCGAACTGCACGACGCGGACGCAGCGTACGCCGGCGCGTCGCAGGCGGACCTCGAGGTCTGTGAGTCGGGCCGCGTCGACGTCGCAGGCCCAGAGGGTGCCGCGGTCCTGCATCGAGGACGCGAGCGCGAGTGTCTTCCCGCCGGCGCCGGCGCAGAGATCGATCACGGACTCGCCCGGGCGTGCGTCGACGGCGACGGCGACCATTTGGCTCGCTTCGTCCTGGACCTCGAAGGCGCCCTCGCGCCAAGCGGCGGAGCCGCGGATGTCCGGTCGGCCCTCCAGGCGCAGCGCGGAAGGGGCGAGGCGGCCGGGCGTCACGGTCCTGCCTTCGGCGCTCAGGCGCGCGGCCAGCGCGTCGAGGTCGTCGCGGGCGCGGATGGCGATCGGGCCGGGGGTGTTGAGGCACGCCGCGACGTCGAAGGCCTCGGGCCCGAACTGACGCAAGAACGCCTCGGCGACGAACGCGGGGAGCGAAGCTTGGATTCTCAGGCGCTCGAGGTCGTCGGTGGGCCAGTCGACGACGAGCGTGTCGCGGTGATCGTAGAGCTCGCTCCACGACAACGATGGGTGCCGCTCGCGCAGGTACTCGAGGCGGAGGCGGTGGCAGCGGACGCCGTGGACGAGCTCGGCGACGCGCTTGCGCCCCGCGTTGTCGAGCTCCGGGTGGGCGCGGAGCGTTCGCTTGAGTATACGGTCGGCCGGGGCGCCGGCTTCGACGAGTGCGAGCGCCTCGGCGGCGATCACTTCCGGGGCCATGAGCGCCCGTGGACACCGCGCGCGACGCGGAGGCCGAGGTTGACCATGAGGTCGCCGGCGTAGGGGCCGAAGAAGGCCATCACGTGGCTCTCGTAGTGGTGCATGTCGGCCGCGGCGTCGTCCGGGAGATCGTAGACGCGCTTCGGGACGATGTAGCCGACGTACGTCCCGTTGAAGCTGGTGACGGCGAGGCGGACGCCGTGCTGGCGGGCGTCGCGGCGCATGGCGTGGGTGAGTTCGCCGCTCATCTCTGCGGGCATGAACGCCCAGACGGTGTCGTCGATCGCGACGGCGCCGTAGCGAAGCACGGGCATGTCGACGAGCGCTTCGATCGGGGGCGACAGCAGCATCACGTCGCGCGTGACGCGGTAGCGGAAGCGCGGGGTGGGGGCGTGGGCGCGCGTGCTCGAGATGCGCCCGGACGTCCGGGACGCGCGCTCGGCGGAGGCCAACGCGCCGCGCAGCGCCTGGGCGAGCGGCTTTACCAGCCACGCGCGGTCCTTCCGCTCGTAGCGCGGGTTGGAGCTGCCGACGCCGCCGGCCGCGAAGCCGAGCAGATCCACGCCCTCGATCGCGCGGGCCACGTCGCCCGGGTAGTCGGCGGAGAGGCGGAGGTTCGAAGCGGGGCGCGTCACCGCGTGGCAGCCGTACACCCAGAGCGCGCCGACGCGGTGATCGTCGAGGCGCTCGAAGCGGAGGACGAAGAGCTCGTCGTCGACCGGGCCGTCGGTCTCGACGCGGTTCGCGATCAACCGCGGGACGCGGACCGACGCGCTCCCGATCCGCGCCGAAGCGACGTCTTCCAGCGCCGCCGTCGCGGCCTGAACGTGCGCGGCGACGACCGCGTCGAAGGCGGCGCTCGCGAAGCCACCGAACGCGATCTCCCACAGCACGCCGGGGACGAAGCCCCCCGGGCCGGAGTGCGTGTGGCTCGCGGTGTAGAAGACGTGGCGCGGATCGATGTGGCCCGCGAGTCCGTCGCTCACCGCGGAGACGATCGCCGGGTCCACGAGCAGGAGGTCGGACGAGAACACGAGCACGCGGTGCGCCCCCGCGCCGAACACGAACGCGCGGACGGCGACCTCGTCGGCGGCGCCTTCGTGCGGCGCGCCCTCGCGATCACCGTAGCCCGCGAGCGGCGCTCCGGCGGGGACGCGGATCGGCCGCGAAGCCCACCCCGCGACGAAGTCGCCGCGCCCCACGTCGGCGTCGCGGACCGCGCGGGCGATCGCGTCGACCGAGGCGACGTACGCGGCCTCGGAGAAAGGCTTCGTGCGATCCAGCGGCGCGCACGCCGCGACCGCGAAGAGGGCAAGACAGACTGCGACGCGCATCGACGGGCGGGACGATACCAAGCTTCGCCGAAAATTCGGGACGGACGCGCCCCGTTCGGTCATCCTCGCGCCATGCGCACTGTGAAGTGGATCGGCGTGCTGTGCCTCGTCGCTCGCTGCGCCAGCCCGGCCGAGGCCGTGAAGGTCGACGACGTGAAAGCGGGGAAGATCGCCCAGGTCGCGGAGGAGGACGGCCCGTCCCCCGAGGAGCAGATGCCGCCCAAGTTCTCCGGCGACCGCGGCGACCTGTTGTCGTATCCGGTCTTCCCGGCGGGCGAGGTGCGCTTCTTCGCGGACGTCGAGGAGCGCCAACGAGACCTCGCGGACAAGGGCACCGCGCGAAAGCGCACGCCGCAGTTCTGCGAGATCGACCGGGACTGCAGCACCGACGGCGACCGCTGCCTGCGCCCCGCCGGCTCCCCGGGGACGCGCGGCGTCTGCGGGCGCACGACGGCCGCCGCGGGCGGCTCGAAGGACGCCACGAGCTACGTGCAGAGCTGCAAAGAGGAGTGGGAGTGCCCAGACCAGTTCGAGTGCGTGCTGGTCAATGGCCCGTTCGGGGTCTGCGTCCGCCTGCAGTAGCTTGACCGCCGTTTGGCCCCTCGCAAGGATGCCGCGTGCTCGCGATACGTGGGGGGGAGAAGGTCCGAACGGCGCCGTGGCCCGTGTGGCCGGAGCGCGGTGAGGCGGAAGAGCGCGCTGTGCTCGAGGTCCTGCGGCGCGGGGTCTGGGGCGGCTACCCGGCGCCCGGCGTCGCCGCGCAGCGCTTCGGTTCGGCCTTCGCGGAGTACGTCGGCGCGGAGCACGCGGTGCTCGCGGCGAACGGGACCGTCACGCTGAAGATCGCGCTGCGCGCGCTCGGGGTCGGCGCGGGCGACGAGGTGATCGTCCCGGCGCTCACCTGGGTCGCGACGGCCGGCGCGGCCGCGTACGTGAACGCCGTCCCGGTGTTCGCCGACGTGGATCCGGACTCGCTGTGCATCGATCCGGCCTCGATCGAGGCCGCGATCACCGAACGCACGCGCGCGATCATCCCCGTCCACCTCGGGAGCGCGATGGCGGACATGGACGCGATCATGGCGATCGCCGAGCGCCACGATCTCGCCGTCATCGAGGACTGCGCGCACGCGCACGGCGCGCGCTGGAGTGGCCGGGGCGCGGGGAGCATCGGTGACCTCGGCAGCTTCTCGTTCCAGTCGTCGAAGCTCCTCACGGCGGGCGAGGGCGGCGCGATCACCACTTCGAACGAAGAGCTGAGGCAGCGGTGCCAAGCGCTCGTGAACTGCGGCCGCAAGGAGCCCGGCTACGACGGCTTCGAGGGCCCGGTGTTCGGTTGGAACGA
>JAUHYN010001011.1 GCA_030426505.1 bacterium
CTCGGACGCTCCGGGTTCTCGGGGTCCGCGATGCGAGCGACGACGTTGACTTCGGGATCGGTGACGAGCGGTGCGGTGGAGAACTGGCGACGGTTCTCGAGGAGCCCCGACACCCGGTAGTCCACCGAACAGCGAAAGAGGTGATTGAGGAGATCGTCTCGGCGGCGGAACTGCTTCTGTTGGAAGAAGACCTCGTCGCGGAAGACGATCGTGCGGCCGCGCCGGAACCCGCCGGCGATCGGACGCGTGAGTGTGACGACGTCGCCGGCGACGCTCGCGACGATCGCGGTGGCGCGGCGCTCGCGCGCGCGCACGCCGTCGATGCAGTCGGCGACGGTGATCGTATCGCCGGGCTCGAACATCGCGGCCGGCGTGGTCGACGCGCGCAGGCGCGGATCCACTGGGCCCAAGGGCTGTGCGATCAGGTGGACCGCGAAGACGTCGACCGCGACGTCATCGTTCGCGCCGCCCACGCGGAGCGTCATGTCGTCGCCGCCCGTCGGTGTCCCGGGCGTGAGCGTGACGGTCGCGTCGATCGCCTGCGGCTCGCCGTCGACGTAGAGGTCGACCGCGCCGCGGATCGGATCCACGCGCACGTGCAGCGAAGTGCGCCCCGCGAACGCCGCGATCGGCACGTCCCACTGCGTGCTCGCGGTCGCCGCGGGCGGACCGAACGCCGCTTGCGCCACGAACCGCACGTGCGCGTTGCCCGTGACGTCGACGCCGGTGAGCGTGGCCGTGAGCATCGGGTTGCCCTGCCACTCGAGGCGCGCGAGCTCGACGGTGTCGCCGGTCCCGAGCGCGGCGCCGAGCTCGACCTCGACCGACAGCGCGTAGCCGCCGGTGAGCGGCTGCGTGATGTGGAGCGGGTTCGGGACGAGCGGGGGCGGATGCACGCGCCACGACGCGGAGCCGTTGTCCGCGAGCGCGAGCCGCGGCGGCGTCGCTTGCCACGCGCCGTTCGCGAGCGTGACGGAGCGCGGGCCGACGCGCTCGCGGATCTCGTCGGTCGCCTCGTGGTGGACGAGCGAGGCGTCGAGCGTGGGTTCGCCGCGCGCGAGGAGGCGAAGCTCGGTCGCGCCGTCCGCGACGTCGGCGGCGAGCAGGCCGGGCAACACGAGGAGGCGACCACGCGTCGGTGCGACCTGCGCGACCTCATCGATCAGGCGCGCGAGCCCGCGCTGCGTCGCGGTCCAGAGATCCCAACGCACGTCGATCGCGATCGCGACCGGCGGCGGGATCGCGTGGCGGCGCACGAGCCCGGGCCGCGTGACGACGCCCGCGCCGACCAGGCCGTACGCGTCGGGCGCGCCGACGGTCGCGTCGACCTCCACGCGCGAGCGCGCGTCCTCGAACGCAGTGACGCCCGCGGCGCCGGAGTGCAGGACGAAGCGGCGCAGCTCGTCGTCCCAGCGGCAGCCGAGCCCGGCGAGGCTCGCGAGCTGCGGTGCGGTGAGCGGCGCGCCGTCGAGGTCCACGAAGGTCGCGTTGGTGACCGCGGCGGTGAGCTGGGTGTCGATCTGCTGCGCGATTTGCGGACCGAGCGCGGCGCTCGCGAAGGCCCCGCCGGCGAGGTTGGTGAGATCGACGACTGCATTCTCGTCGAAGGTCAGACGGAGGGTCCCGTTGTTCGGAGCGGCGTCGGCGTCCGCGCGCGCGGCCCCGATCAGATGGCCAGGGAAGCGGACCTCCGCGACGCCGGCGCCGCGGGTGTCGCGTTCGGGTTCGACGGCGATGTCGAAGGGTCCGAGGACCGAAACAAAGGGGAGACTCGGGGGTCGATAGGAACTGTCGGCGTATCCATGGCCGGCGCGGACGCGATCACCGCGGCTCCGCAACGCCACACGGGCATGCCAGAGCAACGCGTCGAGCACGTGTTCTATCACCGACCGACCCCCTCCCTCGGGTGAATCGCCCTAAGGCGCGTCCCTGAACCCCGACGGGAGGCGGTGCGTAGCATGTATTCGACCGCCTCTCAAACCGGCCCGGATTCTCCAAGCAGGACGCCCCATTGGCTCGCTGATGGGGACGGCGCCCCTACACGCCCCTCTCGGAAGAACGCCCCGTTTTGGTCGGCGCCGCACCTCGTCATCGTGTTCGGTCATGAACAGCACGCACGCTTTCACCACCCTCTTGTCCCTCCTCGTCCTCGCGTTACCACCGCCCGCCGAGGCCACCCCACCCGACCCCGCCGCCGCGCTCGACCGGGCGATCGACGCGCTGCCGGTGGTGATCCAAAAGGCCGAAGGTGACCGACGCGCGGAGCTCGTGTTCCGCCTCGGTGAGCTCTACGTGAAGAAGGCCGCGCGCCTGCGCGCCGACGCGATGCTCGCGCACGACACCGCGTACGTCGCGTGGATCGAAGGCGGGCAACGCGGCGCCGCCCCCGAAGTCGAAGCGTTCCTGGGCGAAACGAACGCGACGCTCCGGACGGCGTACGCACTCGCGAAGCGCGTCCTCGACGAACACTCCTCGTACCCGCGCAACGACGAAGTCCTCTTCCTCCTCGCGCAGGCGTCGGAGGCACTCGGTCGCACGGACGAAGCGGCCGAACACTTCGCGACGCTGATCCGCCGCTTCCCGAAGAGCGCGATCGTCGGCGTGGCCTGGCTGCGCCTCGGCGAACACCACTTCGCCGCGAACCGCCTCGAAAAGGCGCGCCACGCCTACGAGCGCGCGTACGCCACCGGGGACGGCACCAACCGCCGCTTCGCGCTCCACAAGCTCGCGTGGTGCGACTTCAACGCGCAGGCCTACGCGGCGGGCATCGAGAAGCTCCACCGCCTCGTCGAGGATCCCGACTCCCGCGAGCTCGCCGCCGAAGCGCTCCGCGATCTGCCGCGCTTCTACGCGCACGTCGACGACGTCGCCGCCGCCCTCGCCTACTTCGCGCGCCACGGCGGTGACCGCGCGCTCGCGCTGTCGATCGACTACGCCGCCGTCCTCGACGCGCAGGGCAAGTGGCCGCTCGCGGTCGCCGCCCGCAAGAAACTCCTCGCGCGCGATCCCGCGAACGACGACGTCCGCGCCGCGCTCCTCGCGAGCCTCGTCGAGGTCGAGCACTACGCCGAGATCGAGCAGGTCGCCGCGCGCTTCGAGCGCCCGACCGAAGCCGTCCAGTCCGCGCTGTACGCCGTCGCCACGGAGCTCCACCGCCGCGGCGTGGAGTCGGATCGCGACGATCGCCTGGGCGCCGCCGCCGCCGTCTACGCCGCGCACGTCCGCCTGTTCCCCGCGCACGCGCAGGACCTCGAGGTGCGCTTCTTCCTCGGCGAGGTCGCGATGAAGCTCGAGCGATTCGCCGACGCCGCCGCCGCCTACGACGCGGTCGCCGACACTCCGGAGGCCGCTCGGTTCCGCGTCCCCGCCGCGCTCGGCGCCGTCCTCGCGCACGAGAAACTCGGTGAGGGCCTCGTGGCGGCGTGTGATCGGTACGTCGCCCTCGCCCCCGACGCTGACGACGTCATCGAGATCCGCTACCGCGCCGCGCAGGCGCTCGACGAGTCCGGCGACCACCGCGCCGCCACCGCACGCTTCCTCGCGCTGGCG
>JAUHYN010001012.1 GCA_030426505.1 bacterium
GCTTCGGCGGAGATCGAAGCCGGGCGCTACGACCTCGCGTGTGTGTTGGGCGTCGAACAGATGCGCAACGTCTCGGGGCGGCAGGCGGCCGAACACCTCGGCGTCTGCGCGTGGGGCGGGCGCGAAGCCGAGGACGCGCACTTTCTGTGGCCGTACATGTTCAGCGAACTCGCCGGGGTCTACGAGGCGCGGCACGGCCTCGACCGCGCACACCTCGTCCACCTCGCGAAGAAGAACTTCGCGAACGCGAAGAAGAACCCGAACGCGCAGACGCGGAAGTGGTCGTTCGACGCGGCGAGCTTCTCCTAGGACGACGCCGCGAACCCGGTGATCGAAGGGCGCGTCCGTCGGCAGGACTGCAGTCAGATCACCGACGGCGGCTGCGCGGTCTTCCTCGCGTCCGAGGCGTTCGCGCATCGCTACGCCGCGCGGCGCGCCGTCGCGCTGGATCGCCTCGCGGCGATCACCGGCTTCGGACACCGCACCGCGCCGATGCTCTTCGCGGACAAACTCGCGCGCTCCGAAGGGCAGCCGTACGTCTTCCCCGAAGTGAAGCGCACGATCGACGACGCCCTGAGGCGCGCAGGCCTCGAGGACGCGTGGGCCCTCGACGCGATCGAGTGCCACGACTGCTTCAGCATCAGCGAGTACATGGCGATCGATCACTTCGGCCTCTGCGATCCCGGCCAGCCGCACCAGGCGATCGAGCGCGGCGACGTGGACCCAGGCGGGCGCCTCCCCGTGAACCCGAGCGGCGGCCTGATCGGCGGCGGCCACCCGATCGGCGCGACCGGCGTACGCATGGTCCTCGACGCGTTCCGCCAGGTCACCGGCACCGCGGGCGACTACCAGGTCGAGGGCGCGCGCCGCGTCGGCACGCTCAACATCGGCGGGAGCGCGACCACCAGCGTGAGCTTCGTCGTCGAACGGGCGCGCTAACTTCTAGCGGGCAGCGGAGCTCCTCGGAGCGACGCGCCCTCACCGGGTGTGCTCGAGAGATCTTGCTGCGATCTGCGAGCTGTTGGCTGTGCGCTGCGTTCAAGGACACGCGCCGCGGACCGGACCGCTCGCCCGCGCGGCGCGGCGCTCGCAGCCGTTGGCGAACGTCGTCGCGCCGGCCATCGGATCGCACGCGCACGTGAGGCGATTCGGCGCGCCGGCACAGGAGTCCGGCACGCGCTCGCAGAAGCCGGCGTCGTCCGGCGGCGGTCCGCACTGCGGCGCGCTCACCGAGTACCAGTCGCAGAAGTAGCCGGCGGCGCACGCGACGTCGCCGTCGCACAGCTTGCGGCAGCGTGGCGCGGGGCCTCCGCCGCAGCCGCACACTTCGCCCTCGGGGCAGTAACAGTCGCCGAAGTCCCACCGGCACTGGGTCGGGCGATTGCAGGCGTCGCGATCGGTGTGGCGCTCGCACGGGTCTTCGACGGGGCGACACGCGTAGCCCGGGTCGTCCTCCTCGGAGCCCCACAACACGCAGCCGGGCGTCGCGATGCAGACGTC
Organism: bacterium; assembly: GCA_030426505.1. Taxonomy (GTDB): domain Bacteria; phylum Myxococcota; class Kuafuiibacteriia; order Kuafuiibacteriales; family Kuafuiibacteriaceae; genus JAUHYN01. The sequence goes on from JAUHYN010001012.1 coordinate 1,501, forward strand.
GCGCTGCAGCGTCTCGCACACGACAGGAGCCACGCGTCGCGCCACGAAGCCCTCGTGCCACACGCCCTCCACGGCGCAGCGGGGGAAGCCGTCGAAGACGTAGCTGAAGCCGTTCGCGCCGCCCATGATGCCGTTGATCAACACGGAGTCCCCCGCGGCGACGCTGAAGGTCGTGTCCGTGAAGCGCGCGGTGAAGCGCAGCGTGTTGCGCTCGCCGCACGCGTCGACGTGGACGCAGTCCTCCGGCGCGTAGGTGACCTGGGCGTCGGGCCACGAGTGCCGCTCTTCGGAAGTCGCCCACAGCGCGAGGGTCATCGCCTCGCTCACGGCGTCGCGGAGCACGAGCTCGACTTCGGTCCGATTCCTCCGCGAGATCTCGAGCTCGACGCGATACGTGCGCCGCAAGTCGAGGTGCCAGCCGGGGCCGTTGTCGAACTCGAAGACCCACTGTGCGCGTTGGCCGTCGGGCAGGATCGGCCCGCGCAGGACGAACGGGTCGACGCTCGCCAGCTCCGCTTCGCCCTCGAACGTGTCGAAGCCCTCCGGGCCTTGGACGGAGACGACGCGGAAAACGCCCTCGATCGGCGCGCACGTCGAGACGCTCGCGTCGAGGCGCCCCGTGACGCCGGAGTCGAGCGGGCCCGCTTCCCGGCCTCCGTCGTCGCCGAGCGGCTCGGTGCCGTCGGAGCACGCGGCGAGCGCCAACAACAGCGCGAGCCGCTTCACGGGCATGCTCCGCGCACCGGGCCGCTCGCGGTCCCGACCCGGCGCAGGCAGTCGTTGTCGAACGTCCGCGGGGAGAGCGTCGCGTCGCACGCGCAGATCGGCTGGTTGGGCGCGCCGTCGCAGGTGCGGGGGCGCCGCTCGCAGACACCGCCGGCGTCGGGCGTCGGCATGCAGTCGGGTGCGCTGATCAGCCCGTAGTCGCAGAAGTGGGTGAGCGGGCAGGCGCCGCCGGAGTGGCCACCGCAGATCTGTCGGCACTTCGGCCCGGGCCCGCCGCCACACGCGCAGTCCTTCCCCTCGGGGCAGTAGCACGCGCCGGGATCCCACACGCAGCCGACCGCCGCCCCACACGCCTCGCTCGTCGTGTTGAACTCGCAGTCCGCCGTGGCGTCCTGGCAGACGTAACCGGGATCGTAGATCTCGGAGCCCCACAGCACGCACCCGCTCCGCGAGATGCAGTCGTCGCGCGCGAGCTCGGAGCACGCGATGGTCCGCTGCGGCCGCGCGAAGAAGCCGACGTGCCACTGCGAAGGCGCGTCCTCGCACGCGGGCTCCCCGACGAACGCGGTGCTCCGACCGTTCGCGGCGACGAAGTCCGCGCGCTCGATCCGACTGCCGGCTTCCACGATCGTCTCCGTGTCTTCGAAGCGCACGACGAGCGCCTCACCGCGCTCGACGCCGCAGCCTCGGTCGATCGTGCAGTCCTGCGGCGCGTAGGAGAGGGACAGCCGAGGCGCCATCGTGGTGTCGAGCCGGCCCGACCAGACGACGAGGCGAGGCGCGCCGCCCGCGTCGTCACGGATCGTGACCTCGCCTTCGATCCAGAACGGAGCGCGGATCTCGATCCTCGCGATGTAGGTCTCGCCGACGGTCAGCGCTTCGCTCGGCCAGCCCGGACCGGCGGCCTCGAACCTCCACGCCGGGATCTCGCCCGTCGGTCCCGGCGGCGCCTCGATCGCGAGCGGCGAGACGGACCGCACGGTGACGGGGCCCGCGTAATCCGGGAGGAACGTCGGGTACGAGGAGACGATGACGTCGAGGTTCTCGGCGAGGCGGCACTGATCTTCGGTGCCCGCGTCGGCCGCCGAGCCCGCGTCCCGATCCGTACCGGCGTCGCGCTCCGACCCCGCGTCGCGCGGGACGGAGGCATCGGCGCCGGGGCCGAGCAGCTCGGTCCCGTCGGAGCAGGCCGCGATCGCGAGCGCGGCGGCCGCGACTAGTACACGTTCACAGGGAAATTGACGGGTAGGAACGGCCGAGCTTCTCTCTCGCCTTCTCGACGGTGAAGAGCCACTTGATCGTTGCGCCCTCGTTGTTTCG
>JAUHYN010001013.1 GCA_030426505.1 bacterium
CCGACGCCCACGTCCGACAGCGCGACCTCGTCGCCCTCGATCCCCACGCCGACGCCATCGCCGGCCGCTTGGATCTCGAAGCGCACGCCCTCGATCCGGACGCGGTCGGCGCGCACCTCGAAGGCGCCGCCGTTCACCACCAGCCGCGAGTCGCGACCGACGATCGTGATCGCGCGACCCGTCAGATCGATCAGCCGCGGCGCGACAGGGAACGCGCCGGGCGGGAGCCGCCAAACGTCCGGCTCCGAAGGATCCGCGAGCGCCGCGTCGATCGCGGCGTCGAGCGGCGGGACGAGATCGATCGTGGTCACGCGGCCCCCTCGATCGGGCGGACGAACGTCTCGGCGTGCTCCGTCCGCGTCGCGCGCACCGTGTACAGGATGTCGATCGTCAGCGTCGCGTCGCTCGCCGTGACGCGGAGGGCGTCCAGGTCGATCAACTCGCCGAGGTAGTCGCGGACGTTCGTGCGAATCACATGCTCGACCGCCGCCGCCGTCTCGCGGTCCGCGCTCCCGAACACGAGGCGCTGCACCGCGCAGCCGAAGTTCGGGCGATTCACGCGCTCACCGGGGATCGTGAAGAGCAGCTGCTCGAGTTGCTCGCGGATCGCCGCGCGCGTGTCGCTCGTACGCGGCCGCCCGAGGCGACCGATCTCGAACGGGAAGTGCAGGCTGCGATCCGTCACGAAACCACCCCCACCGTGTTGCGCACCATCGAGACGTCGACCTGGTAGCGGTGCGTCTTCGCGGCCCAGACGATCTCGTGCCGCGCGCGCCGCACGTACCAACGCCCGTCCAACCGCTTGCCCGCGCCCCCGAGATCGATCGGACGACGCGCCCGCAGGATCTCGGGGTAGCGCAGCCCGTCGACCAACACCGACGCCTCCGCGAACCAGTCCGCGTCCCTGAACTGCGACCACGCGAGGCGCTCGACCTCCTCCTCGTCGTGCGGCGTCGACGCGTACTGAAGGCCCACGCTCTGGATGGGCTCCGCGGCGCGCTCCTCCTCCGGGCGCGAGTCCTCCGGGAACTCGCGGTTCGGGAGCACCTCCGCGAGCCGGCGCGCGAGCAGTTCGTGCCGCGACTCCCCGCCCTCGCGGTGGTACCGCGGCTCGGGCGTGTCGACCGCCGTGCTCTTCACGCGGCGCGAGAACAGATCGATGTGCGCGCTCTTCACGACGGTGGGCCGGTGGCTCTCCCACCGCACGTCCATCTCGATCACCGACGGCGTCGAGGACGGGAACATCGTCAGCGCCTCCTGCGGATCCAAGTCGGGCTTCGGGAGCCGGAAGTGCCCCGCGACGTTCGTGAGCTTCTCGGTCGCGGTCACCGCCGCGTCCCTCCGCTCGACGTACGCCTCGTAGCCGTTGCGGCGCGCGAGGTGCCGAATGAACTCGGCGTCCGTGCCGCGCTGGATGAGGCTCGCGCGCGGCTCCTGCCGCGTGGCCGCGGTGTCGTCGAACGCCTCGGCGGGGACCGCGAAGCCGTACTCCTCGTAGATCGCCTTCGCGATCTCGGTATCGGTCTTGCCGTGCCACGGGCGCGTCCGCGTCCCGAGGTGCATGAGGCACGCGGCGTCCAACCCGGAGAGCTTCAGCGTCGAGTGCGGGACGCGGTCTCGCGAGAACGACGGCTCCATCATCGTCACGTAGCCGTCGAAGAGCACGGCTTCCTTGCGCTCGCCCCCCGCGGGCGGCCCGACCACGAACGCGATCGTCACGCGGCGCAGCAGATCGAAGCGCTTGTCCGCGAGGCGATCCCAGTCGTCCTTCACCGGCGCCATGTCGACCTCGAGACAGAACGACGACATCTCGTCCGTGTTCTCCTCGACCTCCACGCGCAACACGTGACCGGCGAGGCGCTTCTCCTCCTCACCGTCGATCCACACGCGGAACTCTGCGCCCTGCTGCGTCACGGTGATCTCGTCGGGATCTCGAGCACGATCCCCGGCTCGAGGGGGGCGTCCGCGTCGAGCGCGGGGTTCGCGTCGACGATGCGCCAGTACAAGTGCGTGTCCCCGAGGTAGCGCGCGGCCAAGAGGTCGAGGCGGTCGCCGGAAGCGACCGTGTGCCGGACGCGCCCCGCCGTCGAAGGGACCACGCGGGGGCGGAACAGCTCCACGCCCTCCCCGCCGTCGCGCGACCAGCGGTAGGTCGGCGCGCGATCGTGTCGCGACGAGCGATCAGCCACCGGTGCGCTCCGTCCCCATCAGGCTGTTCAACACCGCCGCCACCTCCGACGACGTCTCGGAGTAGCGGACCGCGAGGTCGCTGCGTTGCTTCGCGAGGTTTTTGAACGCGCGCACGATCGCCTGGTTCTCGGCGGCCTCCTGCGGCTCGAGGACGGTCATCTGGAGATCGACCTCGGCGCGCACCGGCACCAGCTCGGTGTCGAAGCGCTTCTCCGTCACGCTCAACGAAGTGATGACGATCGGGAACGTGCGCTTGCCGAGGATCAGCAGCACCTCGGGCGGGTGCAGGACGTCGATGCGGTTCTGCTCCTGCTCCACCTCGGCCGCTTGCCGCTGACCGAACGCGATCTCCCGCAGCAACGCGAGCTCCGGGAGGACGCCGTCTTCGCGTGACGCGTCGTCCCAGACCTGCACCTCCGTCGCGTCGAAGATCAGGCGCAGCGAGATCTTCTCGCTCTGCACGCGGAGGCCGCCGCCGCGTTGGCCGTCGAGGCGGCTCTCGTCCTGGTTCGACGCGACGCCCTTGCGATCGTCTTCGTGTTCCCACTGCGCGTCGACGGAACGCGTGATGTTCTCCGGGTTGTACTGGAACCGCAGCACGCGCTGCTCGCGCCCGAGGTTCGTGTCGGGGAGCGAGACGAGCACGCCCTTCGCGATGCGCGGGCGGCCGACGGCGTACACCGGCTCGTGGCGTCCAATCGTCAAAAGTCACCTCCGTCGTCCGCGTCGTCCGCCGCGAGCTGCGCGGCGATCGCGGCGTTGTTCTTTTCGATCAGCGTGACCATCGCGCTCGTCAGCAGCTTCACGAGCTCGTCCCGGTCGTCCGGGAGTCGACGCAGCATCCAACGCAGCTCGTACTCGAGCTCGCGGCGGGACAGGCCCAGACTCGACTGACTCACGGTGACCTCACGTCGAGGAGCGGCCGGCCCTCGAGTTCGCGGCGGAGCAGCCTGAGGTACGTCCAGCGCCGCGCGCGCGGGAGCGCCAACACTTCGGGCTCCGACCAGTGGTAGTGGAACGCGAGCGTGTGGACCTCGGCGAGCAACCGCTCCTCGCCGCGCGCCAACTCGCGCCCGAGGAGCTCGAACGGGTCTATCGCGAAGCCCATCCACGCCTCGCACGACGGGCAGCGCCCGACCATGTTGAGGTCCGGCGCCGTCGTCGCGTCCGCGAGCGCGAGCGCGAGCGCCCGGCGCGCTTCGATGTCCAACGCGCGCCACCCGTCCGGCGTGATCGCGTCGCCGTTCAATGCGACGACGAGCCGCGACCACAGCAACGCGGAGGCCCCGTCCGGATCGACTTCCCGGAGCCGCTCCACCGCCTCGTCGTCCGCGCCGGTCGGCTCGCGGAGCTCC
>JAUHYN010001014.1 GCA_030426505.1 bacterium
CGCGTGCCGGTCGTCGTCTCGTACAGGATGATGCCGAGCGCGAAGATGTCGGTGCGATGATCGATCGCGTCGCCGAGCGCCTGCTCCGGCGACATGTAGCTGTACTTGCCCTTGAGGACGCCGGCGCGCGTCTGCGCGACCTTGTTCGCGGCCTTCGCGATGCCGAAGTCCACGACCTTCGCGTCGCCCTCGTAGGTGACGAGGATGTTCTGCGGCGAGACGTCCCGGTGGACCACGCCCATCGGCTTGCCGGTGAGGTCGCGGAGCTTGTGGGCGTAGCCGAGGCCGAGCGCGGCGTCGGCGATGACGCGGATGGAGTGCGACAGCGGCAGCGAGCGCTGGAGCTTGTACGCGCGGTTGTAGATCCGGCGGATGTCCTCGCCGTGCACGTACTCCATCGCGATGTAATAGGCGCCGTCGATCTGGCCCACGTCTTCGATCGCGACGACGTTCTTGTGTTTGAGCTGCGCCGCGATGCGCGCTTCGTCGAGGAACATCGAGACGAAGTCGCCGCTCTTCACGAGGTGCGGCAGGATGCGCTTGATGACGAGCGGCTCCATCGGCGCGTCGCGCCGGTGGGCCAAGAAGATCTCGGCCATGCCCCCCGTCGCGATGCGCTTCTCGAGTCGGTATTTCCCGAAGTCGCTCGGGAGGCCTTCGTCCGGAAGGTCGACCACCGCCGCTTCGGAAGGTACCACGGTCAGGTCAGGTCCGACACGTCGCCGGCGCCCTCACGGATCACCTCGGGTGCGTCTTCCGACCAGTCGATCACGCTGGACTCGACGAGCGGCACGAGCCCCGCGTCCACGATGACGCCGACCCCCGAACCCGAGAAGGCCTGGGCGAGCTCGGCCGGGTCGGGGATGACGTCCTTCTGACCCGGCGGGATCGCGCTGGTCGACAACAGCGGCCGGCCCAGCGCCTCCACGAGCGCGAGCGCCACGGCGTGGTTCGGCATCCTCACGCCGACGGTGCGGCGCTTCGACTGCCCGAGGCGCGGGGCGTCGCGGGTCGCGCGGAGGATGAAGGTGTACGGCCCCGGGAGCACGCGCCGCATGAAGCGGTGGCACTCGTCGTCGACGATCGCGTACTTGCTGACCTGCGAGAGGTTCGAGCAGATGAGCGACAGCGGCTTCTTCCGGTCCAGGCGGCGCATCGAGTACAGGCGCTCGACCGCGGCGCGCTCGTCGAGCGCGGCCGCGATGCCGTAGACCGTGTCCGTCGGATAGATGATGACCTGGCCAGAATCCAAGAGCGCCACCGCTTGCTTCAAGCGGTTCGCCTCGGGCCGCTCCGGGTGGACCTCCAGCCGCGTGATACGTGACTTCGCCAAGGACTGCGGCGCGTTAGCACACCGTATTCGGATTGGCGAGCACGCACCATGTCTTGACACACTCCGCGCGAAACACCTACAAAACGCACCTTAGAGGGCGAGCTTGGACGGGTTGGGGATGATGCTGGAGCGGATGACGTCGAAGACGACGGCCTCGGAGCGCTTCGTCGACCCCACCGTTCGTGTCGACACCGACCTCCTCCGCGAGGCGAGCCGCCTCTGCCCCGACGCCGATCCCAACGCGGTCGTGAAACGCGCGCTGCAGGAGTTCGTGGAGCGCCAGCGCTTCCTGCGTTGGGTCGCCTCGCACGAAGACAGCTAACTCCTTGACCTCGACCCCCAACCCCGGCTCTTCGTAGCCCACCGATGGCGGGCGGTCTGACCTACAAAGACGCGGGCGTCGACATCGAGCGCGGGGACGCGCTCGTCGACCGGATCAAGTCGGCCGCGGCGCGGACCAAGGGCCCGGAGGTCCTGGAGGGCATCGGCGGGTTCGCGGCGCTCGTGCAGCTCAAGCCGATCCTGGAGGCCGCGGGCGGCATGGTCGACCCGCTCCTCGTCTCCGGCACCGACGGCGTGGGCACCAAGCTCGCCGTCGCGTTCGCGATGAACCGGCACGACACGATCGGCCAGGACCTCGTCGCGATGTGCGTCAACGACGTGCTCACCACCGGCGCGCGACCGCTCTTCTTCCTCGACTACTTCGCGACGGGCGGCCTCGACCTCGAGGTCGCGGCGCAGGTCGTCGAGGGCATCGCGCGCGCGTGCGAGATCGCGCGCTGCTCGCTCGTCGGCGGCGAGACGGCGGAGATGCCGGGCCTGTACCGAGCCGGCGAGTACGACCTCGCGGGCTTCGCGGTGGGCATCGTGGACCGGCCGCGGCTGGTGGACGGCCACCGCGTGAAGCCCGGCGACGCGATCGTCGGGATCGCCTCGACCGGCGTCCACTCGAACGGCCTCTCGCTCGCGCGGAAGGTCTTCTTCGACCACGCGGGCCTGAGCGTTCGCGACACGGTCGACGAGATCGAGGGGACCGTCGGCGACGCCCTCCTCGTCCCGACCGCGCTCTACACGGACACCGTCGAACAGCTCGTGGCGGTGGCCGAGCCCAAGGCGATGGCGCACATCACCGGCGGCGGCATCCCGGGCAACCTGCCGCGTGTGTTCCCGGACGGCGTCGGCGCGCGGATCGATCGCGCGAAGTTCGAGGTCCCGCCGATCCTCCGGGCGCTCCAACGCCTCGGGGACGTCGCCGACGACGAGATGTTCTCCACGTTCAACATGGGCCTCGGGCTGATGGTCGTCGTGGATCCGGCGCACGCGGAGGCGGCGATCGACGCGGCGAAGCTCACGGGCCACCGCGCCGCCGTGGTCGGCGAAGTCACGGACACGCCCGGCGTCTCGATCGAAGGGGCCTGACGTGGTGCGGATCGGCGTGCTCGCGTCGGGTTCGGGCACCAACTTCCAGGCGCTGCTCGACGCGGATCTCGGCGGCGGCGAGATCGCCGTCCTGGTGGTGAACAAGCCGAGCGCGGGCGCCATCGCGCGCGCCGAGCGGGCGGGTGTCCCGGTCGAGGTCGTCCCCCACCGCGACTTCTCGGACCGCGCCGCGTTCGACGCGCGGCTCGTCGAAGTGCTCGGCGGCTACGACGTGGACTGGATCGTCCTCGCCGGCTTCATGCGCGTGCTGACGCCGACGTTCCTCGGCGCGTTCCCGTCGCGCATCGTGAACGTCCACCCCGCGCTGTTGCCGTCGTTCCCCGGCGTCGACGGTCAGCGGCAAGCGCTCGCGGCCGGCGTCACCATCACCGGCTGCACGGTCCACCTCGTGGACAGCGGCGTGGACACCGGCCCGATCCTCGCGCAAGCCGCGGTGCCGGTGCTGCCCACCGACGATCTCGCGGCGCTCGGCCGCCGAATCCTCGAGCAGGAGCACCGGCTCCTCCCCGGCGTGGTGCGCGCGATCTGCGAGGGCCGCCTCGCGATGGCGCCGCGGCCGCACCTGACGGGCTTCGACGGCGCGCTCGCCCCGCTGGTGAGCCCGCCGGTCGGGTCGGCGGGAGGCGCCTCGTGAGTCGGCACTACGACGCGGTCGTCGTCGGCGGGAACACCGCGGCGGTGCTCACCGCGGCGCTGCTCGCCAAGCGCGGGATGCGCGGGTTGCTCGTGGACCAGGGCGAGCTCGCGTCGACGGACGGG
>JAUHYN010001015.1 GCA_030426505.1 bacterium
GTCCTTCATGGTCCGCGCGCTCGACGCCGGGTCGGCGCCCATCGGCACGATCTCTCCTGCGGGCCAGACCTCGAGACCGCCGGCATCGGCGAGCGCCTCGGGACGACCGACGAGGGCGACGGGGAGTCCGTCCTCGGCTGCTCGAAGACGACGTAGTCCTGCACGGTGACGATGCCGCCCGTCCCCTGGAGTTGTTCGTTGCGCGTCTCGAGCTCGAGGCCGAGGAGATCGCTGAACGCGACCGTGCCGGCGCGCGAGTCGAACGCCGGGCCCTCGTCGCTGAAGCGACGGAGGATGGGCTTGCCGATCGTCTCGCCGAAGCCGTCGAAGTTCTCGTCGAGGAGCCCGAACTCCTGCAGGAGGCCGTCGGTGCGAACCCGGAGGATCGGTGCGTAGCGGCCACTGGTGTCGATCTCGACGACCGGCGCGTCGGCGGGCGCGAGGCAACCGCTCCCGCCCGCGTCGGCGAGTCCGCCGTCGTTCGATTCGGCGCCCGCGTCGCGGGGAGCCGCGTCGCTCGACTCCGAGGTGCCGGCGTCACGCGGTTCGACTCCTCCGTCCGCGGCGAGCACCACGAACGCGGCGTCCTGGCACGCGGCGAGGGCGAGGAGGGAGCAGAGGGTCAGTGCGGTCTTCGCGCTCATGTCCAATGGGGACCCTCGGCCGCGCGATTCGGGCCAAAGTGATTTCGTGTGGCCCGATCCGGCGGGCTCGTGGTCCTGATCTCCCGAGGGATGCTTCCGAACGCCGCCATGCGCTCGACCGGGGAGCCACCGGTCTCCGACGCGGAGCTCGTCGCGCGCATCCGCGACGACGATCGCTGGGCGAAGGAGATGTTGTTCCGGCGGTACATCGAGGCGGTCGGGAGCCTGGCGGTGCGCGTGCTCCAGCACCGCGCCGACGCCGAGGACATCGCGCATGATACCTTCGTCGCCGCGTTCCGGGACATCGACCAGCTGCGGGAGCCGGCCGCGGTCCGCGGCTGGATCATGCAGATCGCGGTGAATCGCATCCACCGCCGGTTCCGTCGCCGCCAGCTCCTCCGTCGCATCGGCCTCGATCGCTCGGTGCCGAGCGAGACCCTCGAGGCGTGTTGCTCCGACGACGCGAGCCCCGAAGTGCGCGCGGAGCTCGCGCTGATCGATCGGCGACTGAGGCGACTGAGCGCGAAGGAGCGCCTCGCGTGGGTGCTCCGGCACGTGGAGGGCGCGACGCTGCCCGAGGTGGCGGAGGCGCTCGACGTCTCGTTGTCGACGGCGAAGCGAAGACTGCGCGAGGCGAACGCCAAGCTCGGATTGGAGGCATCGACATGAGCGGACGTCCGGATCCGATCCGCGACACGCTGCGCGACGCGGTCGACGAGTCGTTCGTCGCCGACGTCTGGGCGCGCGTGGAGCGCGGACCGAAGCCCTCGCGCGCGCCGCTCCTGATCGCGGCGGCCGCGGCGGTGCTCGCCCTCGTCGCGCTGGTGTGGCCGCGCCCGGACGCCGCGCTGCGCGCGGGCAGGGCGACGGTGCTGGCGGACGGGACGGAAGTGCGGCTGTCATCGGACGCGCGCTTCGAGCTCGTCGCGGACGACGCCGCGCGCTTCGAGCTCGCGCTGTCGTCCGGGACGGTGTGGATGGACGTGCGGCCTGGGGCGCGTCGCTGGATCGTCGACGCGGCGCTCGCACACGTGGAGGTCCTCGGCACGCGCTTCTCGGTCGCGCGCCTCGAAGACCGCGTGGACGTCGCGGTGGAGCGCGGCGTGGTGCAGGTGGACAGCGCCCACCTCTCGAACACGCGGAGGCTGCGCGCGGGGGAGCGGATCTCGATCGCGCCGCGCGAGGCGAGCGCGGGACGGGGCGGAGGCGACGGAGCCCTCAACGAAGATGGGAGCGACGGCCGGGGTGACGACGGAGCCCGCGGCGACGACGCGAACGGATCCGGAGCCCGCGGTGCGGACGCCGACCGGATACGGAGCGGCGACATGCGAGGCGCGGAGTTCGCGCGCGGCGACGGGCGCCGCGGATCCGCGTCGAACGGCCGGACCCCCACGCCCGCGCCCGACGCCGACCGACGCACGGACTCGAACGCGGACCGAGGCGCCCGCTCGAACGCGGACCGAGGCGCCGGCTCGAACGCGGACCGAGGCGCCGGCTCGAACGCGGACCGAGGCGCCCGCTCGAACGCGAACCGAGGCGCCCGCTCGAACGCGGACCGACGCGCCGGATCGAACGCGGACCGAGGCGCCGGATCGAACGCGGACCGACGCGCCCGCTCGAACGCGGACCGAGGCGCCCGCTCGAACGCGGACCAACGCGCCCGCTCGACCGCGGACCGAAGGACACCCTCGAACGCGGACGCCTCGTCTCCGGGCGACGACCGCGACCCGCCGAGCGGCGCTCCGACGGGACCGGGTTCCGCGAACCACGCGGACGCGGCGAGCTCCGCCCCCGCGCTCCTCGAGGCCGCCGACGCCGCGCGCGCCCGAGGCGACGAAGACGCCGCGGTCGACTTGCTCGCGCGGCTCCTCGAAGGGCACCCCGCCTCGAACGAGGCTGGCTACGCCGCCACGACGCTCGCCCGCATCCAGTGGGCCCGCGGCGAGCGCGCCGACGCGATCGTGTCGTGGGAGCGCGCGATCGAAGCCGGGCTCCCGAACGCCCTCGAGCGCGAGGCGTACCGCGCGCTCCTCGCGGCCCACCGCGCTCGACGCGATCGCGCCGCGTACGATCGCGTCGCGAAGCGATTCCTTCAGCGCTTCGAGGATGCGAACGTCGCGCCGTGGTGAGCGGGGCGTGAGAGCAGCCGGGATCGCGTGTTCGCTCGTCGCCGTCTCCGCGATCTCACTCGTCGCCGAGGCGGCGCCCGTCGTCGAGCACCCCGCGTGCAAGCCGAGCTGGTACGACGGCGCGCGCCTCGAACGGATGCTCGCGGTCGACGCACGCGACGCGTGGTTTCAGCGCGTCAGCGTCCGCGTCCCCGAGTGCGAAGATCTCGACTCGATCGAGCTCGTCGTCTCCAGCTCCACCGCCGCCGACCGCCGCGCGCTGTCGGTCGCGGACGCTCCGCCGGAACACCGCGTGCGCACGATCGCGATGGTGCTCGCCGCCTGGCCTCGCCCGCCCGAGCTCCGGCGCGCCGCTACCTCGACCCGATCACCCGACGCGATCGAACCCACGATCGCAGCGCGGCCGGATCCTCCGCGCGCCGTCCCCGCGCACCAACTCGGCCTCGGTCTCGGCGCGTACCTCTTCCCCGCGCGCAGCAGCGCGCTCTACGGCGGCGCGCTGCGCTACCTCACGCGGGTCTTCGACTTCGCGCGCCTTGGCTTCCTCGAGGGCGCGCCTGCGCGCATCCATCTCGTTTTTTGAAAGCTGGTTGAGAACCACGCCGCCGCGCGAATCCGCCCGCGGCGCCGTAGCCTGGAACGGCGGGTGGACCGAAGAACTCCACCGTGACGCCCGCGATGGAGCGGGACTTCTCTTCGAGCTCCTCGATGATCTCCTCGACCGTGTGGTGGCGTTCGGACCAGGGATCGAGGTTGA
>JAUHYN010001016.1 GCA_030426505.1 bacterium
CGTTGCCCGGCGCGCGTCGCTGTATCAGCCTGACGGTCCCGCATCCTCCACGACCAACGCCGATCTCAGGGCGCCCGCGCCGGGCGAATCCACACGACGGGGCACGCACACCATGACCGAGACCAACGCCTCTGAGCAGCTGAAAACGCTCCAGCGGAGCCTTCCCGAAAACCCGACCGCATCGTTCCTGTCGGGGCGCGACGGCGAGCTGACCGCCGCCACGAAAGCGTTCACGAAGGGGGGCAGCGAAGTCCGCGAATCCGCGGCGTCGACGGGCGACGCCGGTGGTGCGGCCGCCGCGCCAGACAAGACCGACGACGGCTCGTATGTCTTCCGCAAGCTGGCCGGCAAAGGCGGCTTCGGCGAGGTGTGGGAGGCAGTGCAGGTGCGCCTCGGTCGCGTGGTCGCGATCAAGAAAATGCGCGCCGATCTCGGCGATGCGGCCGGCGGCACCGACACGACGAAAGCGCTCGAGACCGAGTTCGAGCTGGAGGCCGTGACGACCGCGCGTCCCCGCTACGGTCGTGACCGCCCGCGACGCGAGATCGACGCGCCGCACCAGGCTGTTGTTCGTGTCCGCCACGTACAGCGCGCCGCCCGCGATCGCGAGCCCGCGCGGCGTCGAGAAGCTCGCCGCCGTGCCCACGCCGTCCGCCCACCCGGGGTTCGGTTCGTCGTTCTTGGGCACGGTGCCCGCGAGCGTCTCGACCGTCGCCTGCACCAAATCGATCCTACGCAGCACGCTGTTGAGCGCATCCGCGACGATCAACGTGTGGTCGTCGACGAGCACGATCGCGTCCGGCCCCGCGAAGCGCGCCTCGCCGGCGTCGCCGTCGGCGTGTCCGGGGAGGCCGACGCCCGCGACGGTCGTGACGAGGCCGTCCGCGTCGATGCGCCGGATGACGTGGTTGCCGGCGTCCGCGATGTACAGCACGCCGGTGCTGTCGATCGCGAGCCCCGCCGGCGCGGCGAAGCGCGCGTCGAGGCGCGGGCCGTCCACGAGGGTCTGGCCGCGGATCGTCGGTCCACCGGCGTACGTCGTCACCGCCCCGTTCGCCCCGACGTGACGCACGAGGTTGTTGTTCGCGTCGCTGACGAAGAAGCCGCCCGCGCCGTCCTCGGCGAACGCGCGCGGTCCGTCGAAGCGCGCCGCGTCGAGCGCGCCGTCGACTGCGCCCGGCTCGTCCGGGTCGCCCGCCACGGTCGTGACGCGCCCGTCGGCGTCGACCTCGCGCAGCGCGTTGTTGTACGCGTCGGCCACGAGGATCGCGCCGTCGTCGAGCGCGAGCATCCCGCCCGCGCCGAAGAAGCGCGCGACGTCGCCCTCGCCGTCGGCGTGCGTGAGCTCGACCGCGGCGCCCGCGAACGTCTCGACCGCTTCGTCCGCGACGCGGCGGACGATCGAGCTGCCGGTGTCGCTCACGTAGATCGCTTCGGTGCCGTCCTCGTCGAACACCGCGACGCTCGTGGGGAACGACCAGGTCGCCTCCGCCAGCGCGCCGTCGCGCGAGCCGGCGGTGCTGCCGGTCCACGTCGTCACCACGCCGGCCATCGTGATGCGGCGGAGTCGATCGTTGAACGTGTCCGCGACGATCAGATCGCCGCTCGCCACGAACGCGAGCGCGCGCGGCCGACCGAAGCCTGCCTCCGCGCCCGTGCCGTCGGTGGTGTCCTGCGATCCGCCCGGCGTCCCGGCGAGGGTCGTCACTTCGCCGTCCGCGTCGATCAAGCGAATGACGTTGTTGCCCGCGTCGGCCACCGCGATCACGCCGCCTTCGCCGACCGCGACGCCGAAGGGATCGAAGAAGCGCGCGGTCGCGCGCGGGCCGTCGGCGCTCCCGAGCTGTTGGTCCGCGCCGGCGTACGTCGTGACGACACCGTCCGCGTCGATGCGACGGATCGTGTGCGCCATGCGGTCCGCCACGTAGAGGACGTCGCCATCGAACGCGAGGCCCTCGGGCGCGCGGAACCGCGCGTCGGAGCGCGGGCCATCGGCACCGCCGAACATCCCGGCGCGACCCGCGAAGGTCGTCACTTCACCGGCGGGTGTCACGCGGCGGAGCGTCCCGGCCGTCGGGTCCGAGACGATCAACGCACCGTCGGGCGCCAGGACGAGCCCCGCCGGCAACGCGAAGCGCGCGACGGAGCCCGCGCCGTCCGCCGAACCCGGGACGCCCGGCATGCCGGCGAGCGTGGTCACCTCACCGTCGGGTGCGATCTTGCGGATGACATAGTTCGAAGTGTCGGCGACGTAGACGGTCCCGTCGGCGGCGCGCGCGACGCCCGTCGGACCGGCGAAGCGCGCGTCGCGGCGCGGGCCGTCGAGGTTGCCGATGCCGCCGTGGCTCCCCGCGAACAGCGTGATCGCCGCGACGCTCCCGGCGTCCGGGGAACCGGCGTCCGGGACGGTCGCGTCGGGTGTGCCGCCGTCACGGACGGAGGCGTCGGGCGGCGCGTCTTCGCCGTCGGAACAACAGATACAGAGGGTGCAGAGGAGGACGCCCACCGTAGCGTGGCGTCGAAACGTATTGCTCATGCCGCCGCCATCAACACGCGGCGTGCCAGCGATCGGGGGCGCGACGGGATTGGTCCTTCGGGCGCGACGTCGAACGCGACGCGCGACAGATTCGATACGCGGCCGACGAAAAACCGCGATGACGAATCCGTGACGGAGCTACAGATCGATCAAGCGCAACAGGTTCGCCATGCTCGTCTGGCCGGTGTCGATCACGGTCATGTCACTCGTCCGCACCACGAACTGATTCGGCAGCGACGTCAC
This sequence comes from bacterium, assembly GCA_030426505.1. Lineage (GTDB taxonomy): Bacteria > Myxococcota > Kuafuiibacteriia > Kuafuiibacteriales > Kuafuiibacteriaceae > JAUHYN01. The sequence goes on from JAUHYN010001016.1 coordinate 2,780, forward strand.
GAAGCTCGCGCGACCGATCGCCCGCGCGGGCGTGGTGTCCGCGTCGCCAACCCGGAGACCGGGCGCGCTGCTCCCGATGATCTGGTTGATGTGCGAGAGCGCGTAGTCGCTCCCCGCCGGGCGCCGACTCGAGTCCTCGATCTCCACGTACACGACCATGCCACCGGCCGCCTCGATGTCCGAGATGCGGTTGTCGACGCTGCGCATGTAGTCGGGACAGTACGGGCACCACCCCGCGCCGATCACGAAGACGATCGACTTGACGCCCTCGAACCCGGGCGCGCCGCAGTACGCGGCTTCGAGATCGAACTCCACCTCGTTGCCGCTGCCGTCGTAGACCGTGCCCCACGAGAGGTTGGGCACCATCTGCCCGTTGCGGATCGAGGTGGGCGCGCTGCCCGGATACGCGCACTGGACCTCGAGATCGAGCGTCGCCTCGAGCCCCTCGTGCGTGGCGACGACCTGCGCCGGTCCGAGGCCGACCGCGGTGACCATGCCGCTCGCGTCGACCGTGACGGCCGTCGTCGTCGCGCCGTACGCGACCTCTTCGGTGAGCGAAGCCTCGGAGCCGTCGCCGTAGACGCCGGTGACCGCGAGCTGCAGCGTGTCGCCCTTGCCGAGCACGACGGGGGACGGCGCGGTCGTATCGATCCGCAGCGCCGTCAACACCGGCGGCGTGATCGACACGATGATCGAAGCGTCGACGTTCGCGGTCGAGGCGCTGATCGTCACGACGCCCTCCGCCGTCG
>JAUHYN010001017.1 GCA_030426505.1 bacterium
CGGAGAAGTTGCTGACGCCGAGGTAGAGGATCTTGCCCTGCCGCACGAGGTCGTCGATCGCGCGCAGCGTCTCGTCGAGCGCGGTCCGATCGTCGAAGCGGTGCAGGAAGAACAGATCGATGTACTCGGTCTGCAGGCGCCTGAGGCTCGCGTCGACCGCGCGCCTCAAGTGGAAGCGCGAAGTGCCGCGCGCGTTCACGTCCTGGCCCATCGGGAAGTAGGCCTTGCTCGTGATGAAGACCTCGTTGCGCTCGTGCTTCGCGAAGCGCCCGAGGAGCTCCTCCGAGTAGCCACCGTTGTAGACGTCGGCGCAGTCGAACGCGTTGATCCCGGCTTCGCGCGTGCGCCGGTAGAGCGCCTCCGACATCCCTTCGTCCGCGTAGCCGCCGAACGTCATCGTGCCGAAGACCAGCTTGGAGACCCGCACACCCGTCGGGCCGAGGAATCGATACTCCATGCGCCGGACGCTACCTCACGATCCGGCCGCCCGTCATTTCAACTCGAACGTCCTGAGCGTCTCCGCGAGGCGCCTCAACTCGCGGTCGCGCACGTGGTCCGCGCGCCAGATCAGACGGAAGACGTCCTGCCGCGGTTGGACGTTCGGCATCAATCGCACGAGCCGGCCCGCCGCGAGATCCTGCTCCACGAAGTAGCGCGGCAACACCGCCACCCCGACGCCTCGCAAGACGCGTTGACGCACGGCCGCGATCGTCCCCATGCGCTCGATCCGCGCGAACGCCCACGCGGGCTCCGCGGGCACCGCGTCGAGGAAGTACCGCCACAGCGGCAGATCCGCGTGTGCGTCGATCAACACGTGCGCGGGCGCGTCCGCCGCCGACTCCAGCGGGTGCTTCGCGAGGTGTCGCTTCGCGCCGACGAACACGTAGTCCTCGTCGTGCAGCGGCGCGTACGCGAGGCCGACCTCCGAGACGCGCACACTCGAGACCAGCGCGTCGATCTCCTGGTCACGCACGCGCCTCAGCAGATCCGACGAGTCGCCGAAGTAGAAGTGGATCGCGCGCTCCGGTCGCTCCGCCTCCAGCTTCGACAGCGACGGCACGAGCCACGACATCCCGAGCTCGTAGCGCGTCCCGATCACCAGCTCGAACGGCGGCGCCTGCTCCGGATCCCGCGCCGCCTCGCGCGCGATCCGCTCCTGCTCGAACAGCCGCTCCGCCGGTCCGACGAAGCGCTCCCCCGCCTCCGTCAGCCGCATCGTCCGCGTCGTACGCTCGAACAGCGCCGCGCCGAGATCCTCCTCCAGCCGCTTGATGCGCTCCCCGAACGCGGCCGGGGAGAGGTGGACCTGCTCCGCCGCCGCGCGGAAGCTGTCTTCGCGCGCCGCCGCCAGGAAGCAACGCACCGAGTCGAGGTCGAGGGGATTGTTCGGCTCCAACGTACAATAGTGTACTCGAAGTTCCGCTTCAAAACACAGCGGTTCTCCCGCAGGATGAAACCATGAGCGCCTCCCGACACGAAACGAAGCTCAAGGCCCTGCGCGCCGCCGCCGGCGTCGCGCTGTTCACCGGCGCGATCGGCTGCGGCACGGCGGGCACCGACCGCCTCGACGCCCCCGTGACGATCCGCGACGGCGGCTCCGAGGTCACCCTCGTCCGCGACGCCGGACACCGCGACAGCGGCCCGCGCGACGGCGGCGTCCTCGACACGGGCGTCCTCGCCGACGCCGGCTTCGTCGACGCCAGCGTGGAGCTCTGCGACATGGCGACCATGACGCAGGAGGAGTACTTCGCCTGCTGCGACGCGAACGGTTGGGACTTCACGAAGGGCTGCGCCGCGTGGGGCCCGCCCGCGCCGCCCGCGATGGAGATCGCGTGATGCCGCGCCTCGACCTCGCCCTCGAAGCAGAAGCCCACCGCATCGAGCTCGCCGACACGCCGCCGCTGACCCGCGCCGAGCGCGCGCTGGTCGAGAGCACGTGGCGCGGGCGCATGGCGAACGAGCACGCCTCGGCGCGCGTCTTCGCGGGCCTCGTCCCGCAGCTGATGCGCGCCGAGATCCGGCCCGCGAAGCAGGCCGAGCTCGCGACGTTCATCGCCGACGAGCTGCGGCACGCCGAGCAGTGCGCGGGCGTCCTCGTCTCCATCGGCGCGCGCGCGTCGGCGGAGCTGCCGGACCTCGGCGACATCCCGGCGCACGCGGAGTGTGAACCGCTCGAGGCCGCGCTGCGGAACGTGCTGTCGATCTGCTGCCTCTCCGAGACGGTCGCGGTCAGCCTGATCAACGCCGAGCGGATCGAACAGTCCGCGACGCCGATCGGCGGCGTGCTGCAGGCGATCCTCGCCGATGAAGTGAAACACGCGCGCTTCGGGTGGAAGCTCCTCGAGGACACCCCGCTCGAAGACGCGATGCGCGCGCGGCTCTCCGACTACCTGCGCGTCGCCCTCGCCCACCTCGAGCTGCACGAGCTCGCGCACCTGTCGCCGGTGCCCGCGCCGAACGCTGCGATGGCCTACGGCGCGTGCGACGGCGCGCTCGCGCGCGACATCTTCTATTCGACGGTGGAGGAAGTGATCGTGCCGCGCCTCGAACAGCACGGCTTCGACGCGGCGCGCGCGTGGGCGGAGCGGTCTACGCCGTCGGCGCGGGGAGCAGCCCCGAGCGCGACAGCAGCGGATCGAGGCTCGGCTTCCGCCCCATGAAGTCCTCGTAGAGCTTCATCGGATCGTCGCCGTCCCCGCGCGCGAGCACGCGATCCCGGAACGCGCGCCCGACCTCGGCGTTGAAGACACCCTCCTTCGAGAACCGCGTGAACGCGTCGGCGTCGAGGACCTCGGCCCACTTGTACGAGTAGTAGCCGGCGGCGTAGCCGACGGCGCTCGCGAACAGGTGCCCGAAGCTGCAGATGAACGCGTAGTCCTCGGGGTACGGCACCGGCGCGAACCGCTGCATCACGGCGCGCGAGTAGCTCTGCACGTCGCCGTCCCGCTCGGCGTCCCACGCCTCGTGGAGCAGGAGGTCCACCGACGCGAACCCGAGCTGGCGCATCTGCGCGTACGCCGCGCGGTAGGTGCGCGCGCGCGTCATCTTCTCGAAGAGGTCGGCGGGGATCGGCTCGTTCGTCTCGTAGTGCCGCGCGAAGAAGTCGAGCGCCTCCTTCTCCCAGCACCAGTTCTCCATGATCTGCGACGGCAGCTCCACGAAGTCCCACGCGACGTTCGTCCCCGCGAGGCTCCGCACCTCTACGCGGCTCAGCATGTGGTGGAGGAGGTGGCCGAACTCGTGAAAGAGCGTCTCGACCTCCGAGTGCAACAGCAGCGACGGCTTGTCCTTCACCGGCGGCGTGAGGTTGCCGCAGATCAACCCGAGGTGCGGAGACACGCGCCCCCCCTCGACGACGCCCGACACCAGCCCGTTCATCCACGCGCCGCCGCGCTTCTCCTCGCGCGGGAACATGTCCGCGTAGAAGGCGCCGAGCGGCGCGCCGTCCTCGTCGACGAGGTCGTAGGCGCGCACCGTCTCGTGCCACGTGGGGAGATCCTCGTTCTCGCGCACGGTCACGCCGT
>JAUHYN010001018.1 GCA_030426505.1 bacterium
GGGGACACTTCGCCCGCACGCGACGAGAGCCAGACCGAGCGCGAGGGCCGAGCGACGCATCGTCCGTATGATACCGACTTGTCGGGCGCCAAGGCCAAGGTCCCCCGCCCCTCCCGGACGATCGCCGCTGCGTCGGGCGGGCGATCCGTGCGAAGATCCGACCTGGCGATGCACGCGAGAGAGGTCGAACGGCAGCGGCCGAACCACGACTTCGCGCACTCCGGCGCCGACGACGGCGAGCGGAAGACGTGGATCGTCATCGGCCTGACCATCGTGACGATGGTGGTCGAGGTCGGCGCCGGCTTCTGGTTCGGGTCGATGGCGCTCCTCGCCGACGGCTGGCACATGGGCACCCACGCCGCCGCGTTCGGTATCGCCGCCTTCGCGTACGCCTACGCGCGCAAACACGCCGACAACCCGCGGTTCACTTTCGGCACCGGGAAGGTGAGCGCGCTCGGCGGGTTCGCGAGCGCGGTCGGGCTGGGCATCGCGGGCGTCCTCATGGCGGTCGAGTCCGTGGAGCGGTTCCTCGAGCCGGTCGCGATCCGCTTCGACGAAGCCATCGCCGTCGCCGTGCTCGGCCTGCTCGTCAACATCGTCTCCGCGGTGCTCCTTGGCGGCGGGCACGACCACGGGCATGCGCATGGGCATGGGCAAGGGCAAGGGCAGGGGCAGGGGCATGCCCATGGGCATGGGCACGATCATGGCCACGCGCACGACCACAACCTGCGCGCGGCCTACATGCACGTCCTCGCCGACGCCCTCACTTCGGTGCTCGCGATCGGCGCGCTCGTCGCCGGGCGGTTCCTCGGGTGGTCCGGCCTCGACCCGTTGATGGGCGTGGTCGGCGCGGTGGTCATCGCGAAGTGGTCGGTGGACCTCATGCGCCAGACGAGCCGCGTGTTGCTCGACGCGGAGGTCGACCCCGAGATCGCCGAGCGCGTCCGGAGCGCGATCGAGGGCGAGGCCGACAACCGCGTGGCCGATCTGCACGTGTGGCGCGTGGGGCCGACGCACCTCGCGGGCGTGGTGTCGGTGGTGACGCACGAGCCGAAGGCCCCCGATCACTACAAGGCGCTCGTGGCGGATCACCACGAGCTGGTCCACCTCACGATCGAGGTGCATCAGTGCGAGGACGACTGCGACGAGCCGTCGCGCCAGAGCGCGTGACTCGTTCAGCGACCAGCGGGCAGCTGGCAGGTCCTCGGTGCGACGCTTCAGCGCCTGATCCGCTCGGGAGATCTTGCTGCGGACTGGAAGCTATTTGCTGCACGCTAGCGGTGCATCGCGTAGATCGGCGTGGGGATGAGGTACTGTCCGTCCACGTCGACGTCGGACGGTGAATCGATCGTGACGACTTCGGTGAGGCCGCTCGTGTCGAAGAAGCCGCGCCCCGGATCGCCGACGTAGACCTCGGTGCCATGCGCCGCGCGCTCCGCGAGCCAGGCCCGCACCGCGCGCGCGAGCGGGCCGTCGTAGGTGACGTCGCCGGCGAGGATGACGTCCGCCGCGACGACGCGACCGACGAGGTCCACGACCGTCACCTCGATCGTTACGTCGTTGAGCGCCGCGTTCATCCGGCTCGCGATCGCGGCGTAGGGATCGATGTCGGCCGCGAGGGCCTGCGTCGCGCCGCGGAGCATCGCGGCGATCGCGATCAGGCCGCTCCCCGCGCCGAAGTCGACGACGCGCTTGCCGCGGACGTCGATCGTCCCGTCGAGCACCGCGCGCGCGAGCGCTTGGCCGCCGGCCCACCCGAAGGCCCAGTACGGCGCCGGGAGCTGGAGCCGATCGAGGTCGGCGTCGGTCGCTTTCCAGAGCGAACACTCGGGCGTCACGAGGTGCAGCCGGACCTCGGGCACGAGGAACGGCGCGGCGATCACGGTGTACTCGCGGATCAACGCGGCCTGGGGAGCGTCCCCCGGCGCGACGTCCCCGCGGACCGGCGCGTCGCCCTCACTGGGCGTAGGTGAGCTCGCCACCGAAGACCCCGTCGAGGACTTCGCCGTCGGCGAAGGCGAGGTGCCCGCCGACGTACGTGCGGACCGGCCACCCCTTCAGCGTCATCCCGTCGAACGGGCTCCACCCGGACTTCGTGAAGTAGCCGCGCGCGCCGACCTTCTCGCTGCGGCCGAGATCGACGATCGCGAGGTCGGCGTCGAAGCCGACTTCGAGGCGCCCCTTGCCGACGATGCGGTACACGCGGCGCGGCCCGTCGGTCATCCAACGCACGACGTCCTCGACCGAGCACAGCCCGCGGTGTGCGGCGTCGAGCATCACGGCGAGCGACGTCTCCACGCCCGGCATCCCGGACGGCGCGGGGCCGTAGCCCTGGCCCTTCTCTTCGAGCGTGTGCGGCGCGTGGTCGGTCGCGATGCAGTCGACCGTGCCGTCGTGCAGCCCTCGCCAGAGGCGCTCGCTGTGTTCCTTGGTCCGCAGCGGCGGGTTCATCTGCGCGCGCGTGCCGATGCGATCGTAGATCTCGGGCGCGTTCAGCATGAGGTGCTGCGGGAGCACCTCGCACGTGATGCGGCCGTCGCCCTTGCCGCGCTCGACGAGGAGGTCCGCTTCGTCGCCCGTGGACATGTGGAGGACGTGCAGCCGGCGGTCGTACTTCTCGGAGAGCTCGACCGCGAGGGTCGTGGCCATCAGCGCGGCCTTCGCGTCGCGGATCTCGGTGTGGACCTTCGGATCGGTGCGCCCCGCGAACTGCTTCTTGCGTTCGATCAGGCGCGCCTCGTCCTCGGCGTGGACCGCGATCAGCCGGCGGCCCTTCGAGAAGATGTTGTCGAGATCCGCGCGGTCGTTCACCAGCAGCGAGCCGGTGCTCGAGCCCATGAAGATCTTGATCCCGCACGCGCCGTCACACGCGACCAGCTCGTCGACGTTGTCCGGCGTGGCCCCGATGAAGAAGCCGTAGTTCGCGCGCGCCCGCCCCGAGGCGCGCGTCTTCTTGTCCGCGATCGCCTCGCGCGACGTCGTCGGCGGGCTCGTGTTCGGCATCTCGAGGAACGACGTGACCCCGCCCGCGACGCACGCGCGCGAGCCGGTCTCGAGGTCTTCCTTGTGCGTGGCGCCGGGCTCGCGGAAGTGGACCTGCGGGTCGATCACGCCGGGCATGACCATCAGGCCCTTCGCGTCGATCTCTTCGCCCGGGTCGCCCTCGACGACACCGATCGCATCGATCCTGCCGTCGACGACCCTCAGATCCCCATCGACGATCCCCGTGGGGAGCGCCAGCCTTCCGCCGCGGAACGTGAAGCGCATCAGCGGTCGCACTCGCCGCCGATCATGTTGATGCTCCCGAACGTCGGGACGACGTCGGCGATCATCCCCCCTTCGACCAGCACCTGCAGCGACGACGTGATCGGGAAACACGGCGGTCGGCAGCGGATCTTCAGCGGCTTACCGCCGCCGTTCGACACCACGTAGAAGCCGAGCTCACCGTTGGCGCCCTCCTGGTAGGCGTACGCCTCGCCCTTCGGGACCTGGATGCCGTCGATGACGAGCTTGAAGTGATTCA
>JAUHYN010001019.1 GCA_030426505.1 bacterium
CCCGCCGCCAACTACCTGCTCGGCTTCACGCTGTGGTTCGGGCTCCTGGTGGCGTTCAACTACGAGCCGCTCCCGCCGATCGAGGTGACGGCGCTGTCCGCGGACCAACCCGCCGAGAAGGCGGGGCTCGAGGTCGGCGATCTCTTGGTGGGGACGAGCGGGGAGCCGTTCGAGACCGTGGAGGACTTCCTCGGCGCGATCGACGGGTCCGGGGGCGCGGCGATCGCGTTCGACGTGAAGCGCGGCGAGAAGATGCAGGTGGTCTCGGTGACCCCGGTCGAGTCGCAGGGCACGTGGCGCATCGGCGTGGCCTTCGCGCCGACCGAGAAGAAGGCGGCGCCGCTGTCCGCCGGGGCGGCGCTCGCGAAGTCCTGGGAGCGGACGGTCGAGTGGACGAAGAGCCCGTTCAAGATGATCGCGGGGTTCGTGGACGGCGTGTTCGGCATCTCGGACGTCTCGGGGCCGATCGGCATCGTGAAGACGATGGGCGGGGCCTTCGAGCGGTCGTGGGTCGACGCCCTGAGCTTCGCGGCCGCCATCTCGATCGCGCTCGGGATCTTCAACCTGTTGCCCATCCCGGCCCTCGACGGCTCGCGGCTGATGTTCCTGCTCGTGGGGCTGATCCGGAGGCGCCCGGTGTCGCCGCGGATCGAGGCCTGGGTCCACGGCGGAGGGTTCGTCCTGCTCGCGGCGCTCATCGTGGTCGTCTCCGTCTTCGACGTCCTCCGATAGTTGTTGACATCTCGGGCGGCATTCGCGATTGACCGCCCTCCCCGACCTACATCGCGGGGAGGATACGATTTCGAAGGAGCTGGGCTGTAAATGCTGACCCTCAGACTCGCGCGCGCCGGTACGAAGAAGCGCCCTGTTTATCACCTCGTGGCTGCCGATCAGCGTGCACGCCGTGACGGCCGGTTCGTCGAGAACCTTGGCTATTACATTCCCGCGAAGGAAGTCCTCGTCCTCAAGCAGGACCGCATCGACTACTGGCTCAGTGTCGGCGCGCAGACCTCCCCGACGGTGAAGAGCCTCATCAAGAAGGCGAAGAAGGAAGGCAACGTCCTGCCGCAGGCGAAGCCGGCCTACGTCGCGCCTCCGGTGGAGCCCGTGAAGCCGAAGGAAGCGGCTCCGAAGGCCGAGGCGCCGAAGGCCGAAGCGGCCGCGGAGGCGAAGGCCGATGACGCCGCGCCCGCCGCCGAAGCGCCCGCCGAGGGAGACGCGCCCGCCGCCGAGGCGGCCGACGCCGAGAAGACCGAGTAAGGCGCGAGGCGAAACGAGATGAAGGACCTCATCGAGTACATCGCCAAAGCGCTCGTCGACGCCCCCGAGACCGTGGAAGTCACGGAGTTCGGGGACGAAGAGGCGTCGATCATCAAGCTGAAGGTCTCCAAGGAAGACCTCGGCAAGGTGATCGGCAAGAAGGGGCGCACCGCCAAGGCGATGCGGACGATCCTGTCGGCCGCCGCCATGAAGGTACAGAAGCGCTCCACGCTCGAGATCATCGAGTAACCCGCCCCCCGCCTTGTCCGCGTTCGTCTACCGCGTGGGCCTCGTCCAGAAGGCCCATGGCCTGGGCGGGGACCTGTCCGTCCGGTTGTTCCGACCGCGCCGCGACAAGAGCCACAAACGCAGAGCGGTCCGCGGTCGCCCGCCGATCGCGCTCGCCGTCGAGGACGGCACCGAAGACGTCTTCACGATCGACTCCGTGCGGTTCATCGACCCCACGCGGGTGGTCGTCACGCTCGAGGGTGTGGATCGCGAGCGCGCCGAGGCGCTCGTGGGACGGTTCCTCGACCTCGATCCGCACCAGCTCCCGGCGGGCCTCACGGACGACACCGACCTCGCGTTCGGCGCGACTGCGGTCGACCACGAGACGGGCGCGGTGCTCGGGACGATCGAGGACGTGCGCGACAACGGCGCGCAGGCCATGCTGGTCGTGGAGCGCCCGGACGGCGGCGAGGCGCTCGTGCCGTACGTCGACGCGTTCGTCGCGGGGTTCGAGGAGACGGACGGAGCGCGGCGCATTCGCCTGACGCCGCTGCCCGGGCTCCTGGACCTCGAATGAAGATCGACGTCATCACCCTGTTCGAGGACTTCTTCACTTCGCCGCTCGCGACCGGACTCGTGGGCAAGGCGATCGCGTCGGGGGCGGCCGAGGTCCGCTTCGTCGACCCGCGCACGTTCACGTCGGACGTCCACCGCACCGTCGACGACGCGCCGTACGGCGGCGGGGCCGGGATGGTGATGAAGGTCGAGCCGTTGGTCGCGGCGATCCGCGAGGCGCGATCGCGAGGGCCGGGGCCGGTGGTGATGCTGAGCCCGCAGGGGCGGCCGGCGACGCAAGCCGACTTCGCGCGGTGGGCCGCGAACGATCACCTCGCGTTGATCGCGGGGCGCTACGAGGGCTTCGACGAGCGCGTGCGCGCGTACGTCGACGAGGAGATCAGCGTCGGCGACTTCGTGCTCACGGGCGGCGAGTACGGCGCGCTGACGATCGTGGACGGCGTGGTGCGGCTCCTCCCGGGGACGCTCGGCAACGCGGACTCCTCACAGCACGACTCCTTCGCGGCGGGGCTCCTCGAGCACCCGCAGTACACGCGGCCGATGGTGTTCGAGGGCGCCGAGGTGCCCGAGGTGCTCGGGTCGGGGCACCACGCGCGCGTCGAGGCGTGGCGGCACGAGCAGGCGCTCCGTCGCACGCGCGCGCGGCGGCCGGATCTGATCGCGGCGCGAGGGCTGACCGGAGCGGAGCGGCGGCTCGTGCGCGGGGCGCCGCCGGATTACGTCGAGGACCCGTTCGCGCCCGAGGGGACGGGCGAGGCCGAGGGGTCGGGCGGGGGCGCGATGCACGACGGGGCGGCGGCGGGAGGAGCGACTCGCGCCAAAGCGATGGCCGTCGGGGCGACGCCGTCTGATGCGATGGCCGCCGGGGCGCTCGCTGCCGGAGCGAAGGCCGTCGGGGCGCTCGCCGTCGCGTTCGCCTCCGAGCGGAGCGACGAGGCGCTGGTCGCGCTCGCGCGCCTCGCCGCGGCGTACGAGCTAAAGCGGCTGTACTGGGTCGGGGGCGACGCCGAGCGCGTGGCGGCGCTCGCGCCGATCGAGATCGCGGTCGCGGACGAGCGGCCGCGCCGCGCGCGCCGGGGCCGCCCCCCGAAGGCGCGGTTGTTCCCGTCGCGCGCGATCGAGGTGGTGCCCGAGTGGGCTGCGGTCACGGCGCGCGGGCCGGTGTTCGGGTGCTCGGCGGAGCCTCCGGATGGAGCCTCGAGCGTCGCGGCGTCGGTGGTGTGTCCGCGCGGGACCGCGTCGCGTCCACGTGCGGAGCGAGGGGCTGCTGAAGGCGCTCCGGGCGCCTCGGACGTCACCGCGATCCTCGCGTTCGGTGCGCCCCCCGAGGCGGTCACGGCTTGGCTCCCCGCGGTGCGCGCGGCGGGGCGGCTGAATCGGCTGCCGCTGCTCGCGGCCATCGCGGCGCAGCTCGAGCGGGTGCGGGGCGAGGGGTGAGGCGGCGACGTGGGTGAAAG
>JAUHYN010001020.1 GCA_030426505.1 bacterium
GGCTCCTCGGGGAACGGCAAGCGCTCCGGGAACGGCCGCACGTTCTCCGTGACCAGGACGGGGAGCCCCATCTCGCCGATGCGCTGCTTCACGCGGTCGCTGATGAACTGCCGGTGCTCCTTGCTGATCTTCGCGTCGAACAGGAGCGTCAGCGCGACCTCCGACGGCACCGGCGCGAGGCGCGGCGCGTCGTCGAAGCCGGGCTCCACGCCGCCCACCGGCGCGCGGCGGCGCTTCTTGACCTGCACGTCGACGACGTCGCAGCGGTCGTCGCACATCGACTGGAGGAGCACGCGCGTCTGCGTGCGCACCTCGTCGACGGTGACGTTCGTGGTCTGGGCCATGAGCGTCAGCAGGGACGCGACCACCAGCTCAGTAGAAAACACGGATCACCACCCTCCGGTTACGCGCGCGGACCTCGTCGATCGACAGCCCCTCCGGCACCTTCGCCGGTCGCTGATCCGCGTACGCGACGATCGACAGCCGCTCCTCGGCCACACCCGCCTCCGCGAGCCGGCGCCGCACTTCGAGCGCGCGCGCGGCCGACAGATCCCAGTTGTCGCGGAACTTCGCCGTGGAGATCGGCACGTCGTCCGTGTGCCCCTCCACGCGGACGCGGTAGCGCTCCTCCATCTTCTGGAACAAGCGCGCGAGCTTGTCGACGAGCCCGCCGCCGTCGGAAGAAAGCGATGACACGCCGGACGGGAAGAGGATGCGATCCTCGAGCTGGATCGCGAGGCCCTCCTGGTCGACGTCCGTCGCGACCTTGCCCTGCAGCCCCTCTTCCTCGGCGAGCTTCATGATCTCCGCCGACAGCGTCTTCAGCGGGGGCGGGTGTTTGTCGGACGTGAACACGCCCGGGATCGCCTCGATCGACTCGAACGAGATGCCCGCCATCGACACGAGCAACACCATGAACGCGAGGAGGTTCGTCACGAGATCGGCGTACGAGATGAGCCAAGGATCCTCTTGGTCCTCGGCCTTCGCGAGCAGATCCTGTGCGGCCTCCACGCCGCTGCCTCGACCGTTCGCCAAGTCAGCCTCGCGACTGCTCCGTCGCCGTCGCGGCGGAGGCGGCGGCGTGCCCGTTGCTCTCGCTCGCGCCGTCGAGCACCGCGGTCTTCACTTCGCCGACCGGGCGGCCCGCGATGATCATGTTCACCGCGCGCTCGATCACGCGCTGCTCGTGCGCGCCCGCGACGAGGTACGTGCGGATCCGCTGCGCGAGCGGCATGTAGAAGATGTAGCAGAGGACCAGGCCGTACAGCGTCGCGAGGAGGGCCATCGCCATGCCCGGCCCGAGGCTCGCGCTGTCGCGCATGTTCTTGAAGAGATCGACCAGGCCCATGATGGTCCCGATCATCCCGAACGCGGGCGAGAAGCGGGCGAGGCCCTGCATGAAGTCGTCGGCCGCCTTCACCTCGACCATCCACCCGAACGACGTACTCGCGATCGCTTCGTGCAGCGCGTCGAGCTCCAACCGCGCCAACAGGTGCGGCGCGATCGCCTTCACCTGCTCGGACTCCGCGCGCGCGACGACGTCCTCGGCGTCCTGCCACCGCGACTCGCGCACCGCGCGCGCGATGGACTCCATCTCGCGCGACGCGACGATGAAGTTGGTCCGCTTGTCGTGCCGGAACGCGCGCAGCAACACGCTCAGGTTCCGACGCCACTCCGAGAACGGGTGCGCGACGATCGAAGCGCCGATCGGCCCGAGCGCGAGCAGCACCAGCGCGGGCGGATTCACGAGCCCGCCGAACGCGAGCTCCTCGGACGTGTACTTGCTCGCGACGAAGGCGAAGAGGATCACCAAGAATCCGACGACGACATGCATTACTCGGACTCCTCCATCAGTTGCTCCAGCGCGCGGCCGACCATCGCGTTGTCGGGGTTGAGCGCGAGGACGCGCTCCCAGGCGCGCTTGGCCTCGTCCCGTCGTCCCATCTTGCGGTAGAGCGTGCCCTTCATCTCGAGGATGCGCTCGTCGTCGGGGTACTGACGATCGATGTTCACGAGATCCACGAGCGCGAGCTCGTACTGCCGGCGCTTGTACAGCTCCCGCACGCGCGCGAGCGTCGCGAGGTAGCTCTGGGCCTTCGGTGACTCGCCGGGCCCCGGCTCCGTGATCGGCTCGCCCGCGGCGCGCTTGGCGTCCATCACCTCGCGGTCGGCCTCGGTCGGCGCGACGTTCGGCGGCTCCTGCGAGACCGCGCCGAGGTCGAGCGGGATCGCGGCGGAGAAGGTCGGCGAGCCCTCGTTGACCGGGATCTCGATCTGCCAGGTCCGTTTGCCGTCCGACATCTTCACGACGTACGGCTGCGCGGCGCGCTCGCCGCCGGTCTTCACCTTCTTCGGATCCGCGACCACGCTCTCGGGGATGCGGATGGTCCGCTGGTTCCCGGAGCAGGCGAGGCCGACGAGGGCGAGGGCGGCCGTGAGGGTCGTCGTGCGCAGCATGGAGGTCACCAGTTGAACGAGATCCCGGAGGCGAACCCCACGCCGCCGAGGTGGTTCATGTTGAACGCCGACTTCGTCATGAACAGCACGTAGCCGTACACGCCGAAGCGGTAGCGCAGGAGCAGCTCCGCCCCGAGCTGGAAGATCGCCGCGTTGCCTTCGTTGCCCGCGATGAAGGCGCCCGCCTTCGCGCCGATCCTGAGCTCTGGATTCACGAGGTCGGGCCGGATCGGGATCCACCACGAGCCGGCCGAGAGGATACCGCCCGAGAGGCGATCCGGGTTGAAGAACGCCATCAGGTCGAGGCCGAACATCACGCGGCGCTCCTCGCCGAAGCGCTCGTAGATGCGGTAGCCCGCCGTCGCGCCGCTGATGTCGCCGAGCATCGGGTCGTCGTACGGCAAGAGCGCGAACCCGCCCGACGCCATGTACCCGTAGAACGGGCGGCCCTCGAGGAGCATCTCGAGATCGCGGAGGCGATCCTTGCGCTTCATCGGGGCCTCGGTGGAGCGCATGAGCATCGGCGTGGTCTCGTCGGCGCGGAACGTCTCGGACCACAGGATCTGCGCGTCGCGCGTGCGCACGACCGTGAAGCTCATCTCGACCAGGCTGGTCTCGGGGTCGAAGCCGAAGGTGACGTCGAGGAAGGTCTTCGCGCCGATGCGCTCGCCCGCGCGGCGCATCTCGTCCGTGGTGACGAGGCCGCGCGTGACGATCCACTTGCCGTCCTCGATGCGGGTGCGCGTCGCCTTGCACTCCACGCACTCCACGAGCTTGATGTCGGTGCCCGCCTGCATCGCCGCGACCAGCTGCGACTCGAGCTTCTTGCGGTAGCTGCTCTTCACGTTGGCGCCGAGCCCGATCTCCCGGATCGCCATCGGCGAGAGCCGCTGGACGGGGCGCCGGTCGAGCTCGGCCATGACGTCCGCGAGGACCTCCTCGACGAGCTCCGTCAGCGAGATCTCCCCGCGCGTGGCGTTGAGCTGCTCGATGAAGAGCTCGTTGCGCCCCGGATCCGCGACGTCGACGTCTTCGTAGTCGGCCGCGCGCTGAGGTCGC
>JAUHYN010001021.1 GCA_030426505.1 bacterium
AAGGCGGGCGGCAAGGTCATCCCGACTTCGGCGACCGCGCGGAAGCCCGCTTCGTCACCGGCCGCCGCGCCGGCCGCGCCGCCGCGCACGGCTGCGCAACGTCCAGCTTCGGTGAAGCCGGGGAGCTGGTCCGCGTCGATCCCGAAGACGAGCGTCGGAGGCGGCGCGCCCGCGCCGGCGGCGCCGCGTCCTGCGCAGCCACCGGCTCCGCCGCGTGAGAGTCCGGGTCCGATGAAGATCAGTCAGGACATGGTGATGGACGAGTTCAAGAGCCTCGCCGTCATGCACAGTCAACTCGCCGAACGACTGAGCGCGGTCGAGAACGAGATGAATCGGCTCGGTCGAGAGAACCAAGAAATCAAAGAGATCCTGGCCCGCCAGTCAAGAGCCTGACGCGAACGTTCCGCGCACTTTCTCGGATCACTTCGAATTGTAGAAAAACATCGCGCGCGCGCGTCGGAGCGTCGGAAGGCGTGTGCTAGACTCGCTTGCGAACGTGACGGGTCCCTCGAATCGCGGCGGTTCCACGCTCGCAGTCACTCGCGGAAAGGTCGACGCCAGGCAGCAGGACGCGGACATCATCGACCTCGTCCAGCTCCCCCGCGGGACGCGACCGACCCCCATCGCTTACCTCGACTACGACGAAGTCCAGACGCGCCGGCAGATGGACTGCGACTACTACCACTCCTGTCTGAGCTTCGCGGCGCGCGTGCGGTGGAAGAGCTTCCACTGCCGTCAGTGCCCGCAGCACCCCGATCGCGCCGACGAGCACCCGGGCGAGGTCGAGGAGTCCGCGGTCGAAGCGGCGATCATCGAGTTCCGTTGACGCCTCGGCGCCTGCGCGGGGCGTGCTTCGGAGCGCTCGTCGTGGCGCTCCTCTGTTGTGAATCGAACGTGTACGCGGCGCACCCGAACGCGCTGTACGGCGGCCTCAGGATCGGCGGCGTGATCCGCGATCGCGCCGACGCCCCGGCGACCGCGTTCCGCCTCGGCGCGACGCTCGACTGGGCGACGTCGCTCGGGCCCGCGGTGTCGCTTCGCATCGATGTCACGGACCGGATCGAATCTGCGACGTCGTTGCTGTTCGGTTGGTACGGCGACGGGATGTTCGACGTGCATGACGGTGTGCCGTTCGGTGTGTTCGCGGGCCCGCTCTTCGACGTGGATACGGCAGAGATGGTTCGCGCGGGCGGGCGACTTCACGCGGCGTGGGGTCTTTGGCTCAACAACGCAACGTTCGAGGTCGACGTCGATGTCGTGCGACCGATCGCGATCGGTGCGCGCCCGGAGCACGAGGGTGTGGAAGTGGTCGTCGGTGTCGCGCTGCGCGTCGTGCCGCTCGGGCCCTGGAAGCTCTGACGATTTCGTTCTGTGCTACGCTGGCGCTCCCCATGGAGCTCAACGAGGTCCTCAACATCGCACTGAAAGGCGGCGCTTCCGATATCCATCTGAAGGCCGGACTGCCGCCGATGTTCCGGATCAACGGTCAACTCGTCCCGCTCAAGGACGGCTCGCGCATCTCGCCGGAAGAGCTGTCGCGGATGGCGCTGTCGATCATGAACAACTACCAGCGCGAGCGGTTCAAGCAGTTCAACGAGCTCGACCTCGCGTACGGCGTGCCCGGTCTGGGGCGCTTCCGCGTGAACGTGTTCCAGCAGCGCGGGACGGTCGGGATCGTCCTGCGTGTGATCCCGTTCAAGGTCCGCTCGCTCGACGACCTCGGGCTGCCGCCGATCTTGAAGACGATCGCGATGGAGGAGCGCGGGCTGGTGCTCGTCACCGGCACGACCGGCTCCGGTAAGTCGACGACGCTCGCGGGGATGATCGATCACATCAACACCAACAAGACGGTCCACGTGATGACCGTCGAGGACCCGATCGAGTTCCTCATCCGCGACAAGCGCTCGGTCATCAACCAGCGCGAGGTCGGCGTGGACACCATGTCGTTCTCGCAGGCGCTGAAGTCGGCGCTGCGTCAGGACCCGGACGTCATCCTGGTCGGCGAGATGCGTGACCTCGAGACGATCGAGACCGCGATGCTCGCCGCCGAGACCGGCCACCTCGTGCTCTCCACGCTCCACACCCTGGACGCGACGGAGACCGTCTCGCGTATCGTTTCGGTGTTCCCGCCGCACCAGCAGCGTCAGATCCGGCTGCAGCTCGGCGCGACGTTGCGTGCGGTGATCTGCCAGCGGCTCGTCCCCACGAAGGGCAACCAGAGCCGAACGGCGGCGCTCGAGATCATGCGCGCCACGCCGCGCGTGCGCGAGATGGTCGAGGACAAGGACCGCACGAAGGAGATCGAGACCGCGATCGCCGACGGTCACGTGAGCTACGGGATGCAGACCTTCGACCAGGCGCTGATGCTGCTCTACAAGAACGGCGTCATCAGCTACGAAGAGGCGATGCGTCAGGCCACGAACCCGAGCAACTTCGCGCTCCGCGTTCAGGGCATCGAGTCCGCGTCCGACAGCAAGTGGAACGACTTCGAAGGCGGCAGTGGCAGCGAGCCGGCCGCGCGGTCCACGTCGGGCACCGGTCGTAACCCGAGCGCGATCGGCGGCGGTCGCTGACGCGCGCCGGAACCTCGAACGTTGGGCTTCCGCAGCAAGAAGCGCCCGGCCAAGTCGTGCTGGGACACCGCGCTCGATCTCCTCGCGCGCCGCGCGCACACGAACGCCGAGCTCGTACGCAAGTTGCGCGAACGGAAGTTCGATGACGCGGAGATCGACGAGACGATCGACCGGGCGCGTTCGCTCCACTTGATGGAGGACGACGAGGCGATCGCGAATCGGTACGCGAAGTCACTCAGGGGCGAGCGACGCGACGCGACGCCGCGCTGGGCCGAACAGAAGCTCGAGCAGCGGGGAATCGATCGGCACGTCGCGCGCGCCGCGGTGAAAGAAGCG
Source organism: bacterium (assembly GCA_030426505.1). Lineage (GTDB taxonomy): Bacteria > Myxococcota > Kuafuiibacteriia > Kuafuiibacteriales > Kuafuiibacteriaceae > JAUHYN01. Next base: position 2,910 of record JAUHYN010001021.1, read on the forward strand.
TTCGCCGGTTGGGACGAGCGCGAGTCCGCGGTCGCGTACGTACGCAACGAGACGGATCCACGACGCGCTGCGCGAAAGCTCGAACGGCGCGGGTTCTCCACCGACACGATCATGTGGGTGTCCAGGCGACTGAGTCGTGACGACTCGAATTGGGACGGTGACTGAAGCGCGTCCGCGGTTCCGCCGAACTCTCGCGTTGGGAGAGAACGAACAGTGGGACGAGACGCGGAACAGGCCAAACCAGCACGTCGGAGGGGACCGAGCGCGGCGTTCTTTTCCGCCATCCGCGACGGGGCCATGATAGGGAACAAGAAGGCCCCCGGCTCCGACATGGACACGATGCTGAGCCCATCCGACGCCAACCGCGGCAAGTACGAGGTTCTACGCGTCGTCAACCGAGGTGGGATGGGTGAAATCGCCCTCGCCCGGGTGAAGGGGACCAAGGGGTTCGAGAAGCTCGTCGTCCTCAAGCGCCTGCGCGCCGACGCGGAGCGCGAAGATCACATCCAGATGTTCGACGTCGAACAGGAGGTGATGTCACGCATCGAGCACCCGAACATCGTCAAGGTCTTCGACCAGCCGGTGATCGACGGCATCCCGTACCTC
>JAUHYN010001022.1 GCA_030426505.1 bacterium
ACCGCGACGTTGGACTGGAACGCCTGCGCGGCGTTCGGCGTCCGCGAGGTGATCACGCGCTCCGCGGGCGTTCCATTCAATGGACGGAAGAGCCCGAACCCCGCCACCGCTTCGTCGAGCGTGACCGCCGCGATGTGGTAGTCGACGCCCTCCGACTCCGCGTACTGGATGAACGACGCGAAGTTCGTGGACAGCGACGCCTGCTCGTCGCCCATCGAACACGAGTTGTCGACGAGGAACAGGATGTCGGCCTGCGGGTTGCCGAGCTGCGAGAACGAGTCGGTCTGGATCGCGTCGACCTCGCCGCGGCCGGAGAGCGCGACCACGTGCTCGAGCATCGTGCCGCCGATCGTGTGCGGGATCTCGACGGCCTCCGCGTACGCGCGCTCCGCGGTCGGGCGGAACTCGACGAAGAACGATGCGCCCTCGCCCGGCTGGAGCGTGACGCCCCCGGCCGGGATCGAGTTGCCGTCGCGGATCACCGCGAACGGCGACGACGCGGGGGGCTCGACGAGCGCGCCCACGACCACCGGCGTCCCGCCCACGTTGTACAGCTCGATCGGCTGCCGCCGACTCGCGCACTCCACGCCGACGTCGCCGAAGTCGATCGAGTCCGGGAACACGAGGAGGTTCGAAGAGCCGGCGTCGCCGAGGAGCGGGAAGCGCACCGGCGCGTCCGGGCTCGAGAAGTCGATCGTCACGCCGCCGTTGTGCGTGCCCGCGGCCATCGGGCTGTACGCGACGCGGATCAACTCCGCCCCCGCGGGCGGGACGACGCGGGCCGGCTGCGACACGATGGCGAACGAAGGGTCGGTCCCGACCTCGAGCTCCGCGGAGTAGATCAGGCAGTCCGCGCCGCCGGTGTTCTCGAACACGGCGGCGCGCGTCTTCGTGCGACCGATCTCCGTGACCCCGAACGTCATCGTGGTCGGCGTGATCCGGTACGAACACGGCGGGACGTTCCGCCCCATGCCCTCGAGATCGACGGTGACCTCCGGGCGTCCGACGTCGTTGGAGCGAATCACGAGGTCGGCGCTCGACTCGCCTTCGACCGTGGGCGCGTAGGTCACGCCGATCACCACGCCGTCCCCGGGCGCGATCGTCCCCGGGAGCGCGTCGTACGTGAACAGGGCGGCGTCGTCGCCGAGGAACGCGAGCTCGGAGATCTCGAGGTCGTGGAAGCCGGTGTTCGTCACGAGGATCGATCGCCGCGAAGGCACGAGCGTCGCGACGATGCCGAAGTCGATCGACTCCGGCGTCACGAGGATCGTCGGCCCGCCCCCGCGCCCGGTCAGCGGCACCACCACCACGCGCGACGCCGGCACGGGGCCGTCCGTCTCCACCGCGAGGTTCCCGGAGTGATCGCCGAGCGCGGTCGGGCAGAACTCGATCTCCACGTCCGTCGACGCGCCGGGCGCGAGCATCTTCGGCGCGGGCGAGCGCGGCAGCTGGAACGCGGGGCTGGAGCCCGCCGCGAACTCCCACGTGCGGATCTCCGCGGGGAGCGACCCGGTGTTCTCGCACGTCACCGTGCGCACCGAGCACACGCCCGGGTTCGCGTCGCCGAACTCGACGGGGCTCGGCGCGCACGCGATGGCCTGCTCCGTCCCTTCGCCGCGGAGCGTGACGTCCACGCTCCGACACGCGTCGCAGGTCTTCAACTCGAGCGTCCCGTTCTCGCGGAGCCCCGAGATCTCCGGAGAGAAGCGGACCCGCAACGTCGTCGTCGCGTCCGGCGCGAGCTCGATCAACCCGCTCGTGTTCGCGCTGGCCACGTCGGACGCGACGCAGAACGCATCCCGCGTCCCGCGCGTGCAGAGGTCGACGCCGGTGCCGCTATCGAAGCGCACCTCGAGCGAACCCTCGGAGGTGTTCGTGACCGATAGCTCGATCTCGTGAGTCTGCTCGATGAGGACGAGTCCGAAGTCGATGAGTTCGGGCGTGACCAGGAGCGACGAGTCGATCCCGTTGCCATCGACGATGAGGTCGCGCGCGGGGACCGCGTCACCCGGCTTCACCGTAAGCACGCCCCCCGCCGCGCCGAGGGCGGTCGGCGCGAACGTGACGTCGAGGTCCACGCTCGCGCCCGGCGGGACGCGCGTGTCGGCGAGCTCGAACGTGAAGTCGTCGCCGAGCTCGGCGCTGGGGACGACGTCGTCGATCGTGAGCACGCCCGCGCCGGGGTTCTTCACCGACACGGTCCGCGTCGCGCGCTCCCCGACCACGACGTCGCCGAACGTGATCGTGCCCGGATCCAGCTCGAGCTCGGGGAGGTTCTCGGTGACCTGCGTGTCGTCGCAGGCGACGAGCGCCAGCGCGACGGCCGCGAGGGGACGCAGTCCCAGGGTGGCTTTCATTCGAACAACTCCTTCGGCGTGCGGCCTTGGGGTCCCAGTCGACGTGAATCGTATTCGATACCGGAGTTCTTCGCGCCCTGGGGACGAATTCGCAGCGCGAACGCGACGGGTACTAGAGACGAGACCAGAAACCCCCGCGGGCTCTCGCGGCCGCCTCTCACGCCTGCTCGCACAGCCGGCCTTCGGCCTCGCCTCGGTTACAGGGGCCCGCCATGCGCCCTCGGCGCCGCACGACAGGCGCGAGACTCGACTCGCGAGCGCCTCACGGGGGTTTCTGGTCACGTCTCCTAGCCGCACGCACCGCCACCCACCCCGAGCCGCGTCAGCGCGCGCCGTGGTGCAGCGGCCCCGGCCCACGCCCGACGTCGAGCGCGTCGGACGCCTCCAGCGCGCGCGTCACGAATCGCTTCGCGGCGGCGATCGCGTCGACGAGCGCGTCGCCGTGCGCGAGCCGCGCGGCGATCGCGGACGACAACGTGCAGCCGCTGCCGTGCGTGTTGTCCGTCGCGACGCGCGCCGAGTCGAAGCGGTGCATCCGCGCGCCGTCGAAGAGGACGTCCACGCTCAGGTCGCCGTCGAGGTGGCCGCCCTTCACGAGCGCGGCGCGCGCGCCGGCGGCGACGAGCGCCCGCGCGGCGTCTTCCATCGAAGCGAGATCGGTGGGGGGCGCCTCGCCGAGGAGGGCGCCGGCCTCGAAGAGGTTGGGCGTCACGACGGTGGCGGCGCCGGTCAGGCGACGCATCGCCTCGAGCGCGTCGTCATCTACGAGCCGCGCGCCGCTCGTCGCGATGAGCACCGGGTCGAGCACGACGGAGACGCCGACCGGCGCGATCGCCGCGCGGACACGATCGATGATCGCCGCGGTGGGCAGCATCCCGATCTTGATGGCGTCGATCCGGATGTCGTCGAAGACCGCGGCGAGCTGCGCCGCGACGACGTCGACGGGGACGACGTGGACGTGGGTCACCGCGACGGTGTTCTGCGCGGTGACGGCCGTGATCACCGAGGCGCCGTACGTGTCGAGCGCGGCGAAGGTCTTGAGGTCGGCCTGGATCCCTGCGCCGCCTCCGGAGTCGGAGCCCGCGATCGTCAGCGTGTTGGGGTGCATTCGAGGGGGGAGAGCGAGGGCGGCAGCGCACGGAGTCGCTGCCGCCG
>JAUHYN010001023.1 GCA_030426505.1 bacterium
CGTTCAGCTCCAGCAACCCGCTGGTCGCGACGACCTCCGCCAACACCGTGACCGGCGGCGCGACCGCGGGCGTCGCGACGATCCTCGCGAGCCTCGGGCGGCTGTCATGCATGGGCTCGATCACCGTGACGAACCTCGAGCCCGTACAAGGCCAGGAGATCCGCGTCGCGGTCGTCGACGCGCGTACGGAGGCTCCGGTCCCCGGCGCGTCCGTCACGCTGATCTCCGGCGGCCCCGAGACCCTGGTCACCGACGCGCGCGGCGAAGCGCGCTTCATCCTCGGCATCGTGGGCCCGACCTCGTTGACGGTGAGCGCGGCCGAGTACGCCGTGGTGTCGATCGTCCAGCCTTCGTCGAACGACATGATCGTCGCGCTGCCCCCGATCGCGCGGACACGTTCGGCGGGCTTCCGCGGCGCGACCGATCTATCGGCGACGCGGCGGCGGGATCTCCAGATCGGGATCACGAGCGCGGCGCTCTCGTCGGACGTCCTCGCGGTGGGGCGCGTCCCGTTCGGCGGGCCGAAGGAGCCCCTCCCCATCTCTTCACCGGAGCTCGGGATCGACGGCGTCTACGACTACCCGAGCGGGTTCGTGATGGCCGTGGGCAACTCGCGGATCACCGAAGCCCCCGAGCGCTGCTACGGCGCGCCGGTCCCGGCGAACTCGGTCGGCTGCTACCTCGCGCGCGGTCGCTTCGGCGCGGGCGCGGGCTGGACGCTCACCGGGCAGCTCGGGCTCCCGCAGGTCACCGCGCTCGCGAACGACCTGAGCTCGGTCATGGAAGGCGACCCCGTCCCGCCGGAGCTGTTGGTCGACGTCGCGCGCTTCGCGCGTCAGATGCATCACGGCGTGCTGCCGCACCTCGCCTACCTGCCGCGAGCGAACGTGCCGCGGACGATGGCCGCCGCCTGCGACGACCCCGAGCTGCCGGACTACGAAGCGCAGTGCCGGCCCGATTACGCCGGGTGGCCGGTGCATCACATCGCGGCCGCGCAGCCGCAGAGCATCCACTCGATCGTCAACGTGCCGTCGCTCCCTCCGCTCAGCCCGAACGCGTGCATGGACGTGATGACGATCCTCCCCGTCGCGCGGCTCGGCGGGCGCGGCGTCGTCCCGCTGGGGATCGGGGTCGGCGCCGACGAGGCGAGCGCGGCCGACTGCGTGGTCGACGGGATCATCGAGCCGTTCGGCCGGCGCTCGGCGCCGCTCGCGGACTCGCAGATCGCGCTGTCTTCGGCCGTGCGCCACCGAGGCCTGGAAGACGGCGCGCTGAAGCTGCTCGCGATCGCGCGCTCGACGACCGGGGACCGCCTCGGGCGCTCGGTGTTGATCCGCGACGTCCCCCGCATCGAGCCGCAGTCGCGCCTCGCCGGGCCGTTCCTCCCCACGCCGATGGCCTCCGTGAACACTCAGAACGCGATGGTCTCGTTCGTCGGTGCCCAGGCGACGTACACCCGCACGGAGATCTACGGGGGCGGCGCCGCGTGGATCGTGTACGCGCCCGCGGCGACGACGCAGTTCGAGCTCCCGAACGCGCCCGCCGGCCGCGCGATCCTCGGCGAGGCCTCGAGCGCGATCGTCGCGAACGTCGCGGCGAACGTGACGTTCGATGCGCTGTTCGACTTCGGCGCTTCGACGCGCGCGCACCACTCGATCGACTTCGCGACGGCGTTCTCGACGACGACTTGCGTGGCGGGTGGCAACGCGTTCTGCTCGCTTCAGTAGCGCGCTACTTCTTCACGACACTGACGATCTGCTTGGTCGCCGAGCGCCACGCGACGTCGACGATTCCGCCCGCCTCGGCCGCGTCCGCGACGCGATGGATCGTGTCGACCTGCGCGGCGGGGATCCACAACACGAGCGGCTCGCGCTTGAACCGGACCTCGACGCGCCCCGCCTCCACGTCCGCACGCATCCCCGCGACGCGATCGGAGAAGTAGCTCAGGTCGCTCACTTCGCCTCCTTCGCGGCGAGCTCCGCGAGCGCCGCGAGCCCGATCCAGCTCTCGGATAGCGACTCGACGTACTTCGCGTCGCCGCCGAGTTCGTAGCGGCCGGCGGGCTCGAGCCGGAACGTCGTGAACTGGTTGACGTAGGTCAGGAAGTCGTAGCCCCAAGTCTCGAGATCGATCGGCGTATCCGAGAACGCGGGGTCGATGACGTAGACGCGGACTTCGCCCGTGGCGGGGTCCTCGAGGAAGGTCGCTGCGGCGACGTGGTACGTCCAGGCGTCGTCGCTGCCCTTCGGTCGGAGGTACTCGCTCCCCATCAACATGGCCTCCTCCGGTTTCACGAAGAGCTTCGCGGACGCGATGCCGCGCTGCCGAAGCCGCTCGACGATGTTCTGTGCGCGCGCGTAGCAGCCCGTCGGGAGATAGGAGCGGACGAGCCTCGGATCGTCGAACGCCTCCTTGGCGACCCGCGCGACCTCGTCCGCGGTCGCGATGCGTCCGTTCGGGGCGTCGATGACCTCGCCGTCGCAGTGGGCGAACAGCGTGAGCCCGTCGACGACGCTCCCCGTACCTGCGAGGCGCGCGGCGAACGTCCGATCGATCGCCGCGAGCGGTCCTTCGAGTGCGGCCTGCGCGGCCGCGACGGACGCGAACGGCGCGACCTTCGGGCGACCGCGAGGACTCGGCGCGGGCGGGAGCGTGTCGAGTCCTCGGTCGGCCTCGGCCAGCGCGGCGAGGTGCGCTCTCGAGCGGCGGCGCAGCTCGGCGCGCGGGATCTTCGGGTGCGTCGGCTCGTCTTGGTGTGCGAGTTCGCTCGTGAACCGGCGCGCTTCGGCCAGCGCGCGACCGGTCGCCGCGTACAGATCGTCACGCCGAGGCGCGGTCGCGGGATCCGCGTCGAGCTGCGCGGCGACGGTGTCGGTGAAGTGCTGCGACGTCGCCTCGAACGCGGCGGCGAGCTGCGCGTGGACAGCGCGGACCTCGCTGACGGTCGCCGAGAGATCGTCGCGCGCGAACGTCGCGATCGGCGCGGTGCGGATCCCTTCCCCGAGGAGCGCGTGTCGGTTGTGCTCGAGGAGCACACGCGGATCCACGACGGTGGTCGCGCCGGTCTCGTGCCGCATCAACACGCCGCCGTCGGCCGGGTGGCCCTCGACCCGCCACCCGCTCTCCACTTCGCCGTCGACCGAGCTCGGGGCGAACAGCGGGAGGCCCACCGGCAAGAGCGTCGGGTCGTCGACGAGGAGCGCCTCGGTCGGCACCGAGCGGACCGCGTGGCCCTTGGTCAGGAGTACGACGCCGTCGCGCTCCACGTAGCCGTCGAGGCGCCACCCGGGGTCGCCGCCGATCGCGACCATCTGCCCCGGCGCGAACACCTGTGCGGCCGCGCTCTTCGGGAGCGGGGTCTCGCGGACGTCGATCGGCTGACGGGTCGCCACGACGAGCGCCTTCAGGTCGTCGGTCATCAACGTCGCGTGGTTGATCATCAACAGGTCGGTCGCGTCGACGCCGACGATCTCCCCGTCGTCCTTCGCGACGCGGACCACCCCCTCGGGGG
>JAUHYN010001024.1 GCA_030426505.1 bacterium
GGCGCTCAAGATACTTTTCCCTTCCGACCCCGATCCCCCCGTGGTAGCGTGATCCGTCTTGGCCACAGAGCAACCGAACCCTCAGGAAGCCCCCGAACAAGAAGAGACCTTTGCCGTTCGATCCGTCGAACGCAGCGACTCGAAGTCGGGGCAGAAGGACTACACGGGCGCGTCGATCGAAGTCCTCGAAGGGCTCGAAGCCGTGCGGCTTCGCCCCGGGATGTACATCGGCGAAACCGACGCGACGGGCCTGCACCACCTCGTCTACGAGGTCGTCGACAACAGCGTCGACGAGGCGCTGTCCGGTCACGCGACGAAGGTCGTGGTCACGATCCACGTCGACGGCACGCTGTCGGTGAGCGACGACGGGCGCGGCATCCCGGTCGACTGGAAGGTCGAGCAGGACAAGAGCGCGGCCGAGGTCGTGATGACGGTGCTGCACGCGGGCGGCAAGTTCTCGAACGACACGTACAAGCACTCGGCCGGTCTGCACGGCGTGGGTGTGTCGTGCGTGAACGCGCTGTCCGAGTACCTCGAGATGGAGATCAAGCGCGGCGGGCGTGTCCACTGGATGCGGTTCGAGCGCGGTAAGCCGGTGTCGTCGTCGGGGACGGCGGAGGCGCCGCTCACCGTGAAGGGCGAGACGACGGAGACCGGCACGCGGATCGTCTTCAAGCCGGACGAAGAGATCTTCAGCACGACGACGTTCAACTTCGAGCGCCTGTCGACGCGCATGATGCAGCTCGCCTTCCTCAACAAGGGGCTGTGCGTGCAGATGATCGACGAGCGCGTCGAGCGCTCCGAGACGTACCTCTACGAGGGCGGCATCAAGGAGTACATCGCGCACCTGAATCGCAACCGCGAGGTGCTCCACAAGGACGTCGTCTACTTCGGTTCGCTGATGGAGGTGACCGGGCCCGAAGGCGAGCCGGTCGAGGTCGACGTCGAGGTCGCGATGCAGTGGACGGGCGCGTTCAACGAGAGCATCCACTGCTTCGCGAACAACGTTTACAACGACGAAGGCGGCACCCACGCGAGCGGCCTGCGCTCGGCGCTGACGCGCACGCTGAACTCGTACGCGGCGAAGACGAATCTACTGAAGGGACTCAAGGAGCCCCCGTCGGGTGACGACGTCCGCGAGGGCCTGACCGCGGTCGTGTCCGTCAAGATGATGGACCCGAAGTTCGACTCGCAGCCGAAGCACAAGCTGCTCAACACCGAGGCGAAGAGCGCGGTGGAGTCGCTCGTGAACACGCAGCTCGGGGCGTACCTGCTCGAGAACCCGACGATCGCGAAGACCGTCGTCGGTAAGTGCTGCGACGCCGCGCGCGCGCGCATCGCGGCGCGGCGGGCGCGTGAGCTGGTGCAGCGGAAGGGCGCGTTGGAGTCGTCCTCGCTGCCGGGGAAGCTGGCCGACTGCCAGGAGAAGGATCCGGCGCAGTGCGAGATCTACATCGTCGAGGGTGAGTCCGCAGGCGGGTCGGCGAAGCAGGGGCGCGACCGGCGCTTCCAGGCGATCCTCCCGCTGAAGGGTAAGATCCTGAACGTCGAGAAGGCGCGCGTCGACAAGATGCTGTCGTCGCAGGAGATCGTCGCGCTGGTGACGGCGCTCGGCACCGGCATCGGCACCGAGTCGTTCGACCTCGCGAAGCTGCGGTACGGGCGCGTCATCATCATGACGGACGCCGACGTCGACGGCAGCCACATCCGCACGCTGCTGTTGACGTTCTTCTACCGGCAGATGGCGCCGCTCGTGGAGCACGGCCACCTGTACATCGCGCAGCCGCCGCTCTACCGCGCGACGAAGAACAAGAAGGACCAGTACTTCAAGGACGACGAGGCGCTCGATGACTACCTGCTCGACATGGGCGTGGCCGACGTCGAGCTGAAGACCGCGACGGACGAGGTGCTCAAGGCCGAGTACCTGAAGAACGTCGCGAAGAACATGCTCCGCTACAACAAGCAGCTGGAGGTCGTGGACCGCCGGCGCGATCGACGCATCGTGGACGCGCTGGTGCGGGCGACGACGATCGAAGCGGAGTCGCTCCGGCCGCGTTCGCAGATCGGCGCACCGCCGCCGGCGCGCGAGGGGCTCGAGCGCGACGTCATGCAGCCGGTCCTCGCGTTCCTCGAGAAGTTCGCGCCCGAGACGATGTCGAAGCTGAAGACGGAGATCGTGCAGCGCGACGGCGGCGTGGAGCTGCACTTCGAGTCGCGTCGAATGGGCGCGCGTCGCAAGACGGTGATCGACGCCGGCTTCCTCGCGAGCCGTGACTTCGCGATCCTGCGCGCGATGTCGAAGGCGTTCCGGGACCTCGAGGGGCCGTTCGCCCTGTCGGTGAAGGACGCCGAGCCGGTGACGTACGAGCGGATCGAGGAGGTCGTGGTCGAGCTCGAGTCGCGCGGCGGCAAGGGCGTGAGCATCGGGCGCTACAAGGGCCTCGGCGAGATGAACGCCGACCAGCTCTGGGAGACCACGATGGATCCCGACAAGCGCGTCGTGCTCCAGGTCCAGATGGCGAAGTCCGACAGCGAGAACGACATGTTCGAGACGCTGATGGGCGATCAGGTGGAGCCGCGCCGCGACTTCATCGAGAAGAACGCGCTCGATGTGTCCCGCCTCGACATCTGATCTGCGCGCCGCCGCGGTGACCGCGCTCCTCGCGCTCGCCGCGGCGTGTACGCCCCCGCCTTCCGTGAAGGCCGTCGACACCTTCCTCACCGCCTACGCGAACAAGGACGCCGACGCGATGGCCGCGGCGACGTGGCCCGGCGATCGCGCGCTCGTGCGCGACTGCCTCGCGGCGCTCGAGACCTCGCCGACGAGTACGCTCGCGCTCGCGCTCCCGCCGTTCCCGCTGTCGCACGAGGTGATCGAGATCGAGGACAAGCCTGCGGAGGACCGCCACGTCGTGTTGGTGCGCGTGACGATGAAGAACCCGCTCGCGTACGAGGCCAAGCGCGTCGGTCAGGACCTCGGCGACTTCCCGAAGACGCGCAATCAGCGGCGCCGGTTCCTGTCGGTGCGCGAGGGGGATCGGTGGGGCGTCAAGCTCGACCTCGCGGCCGTCCTGCGCCGCGCAGAGTTCGTGGCGGAGTTCACGCGGCTCCTGACGGCGAAGGACTTCGCGGCCGCGGAGGCGCTCCTCGCGGAGGCGCCGCCGCCGCCGGACGAGGCGAACGCGCAGCTTCGCAAGGATCGGTTGGTGACCGATCTCGAAGCGGAGTTGGCGGAGACGAAGAGGCGCCTGAAGGTGAAGACGAGCTCCACCTCCACGTCGGCGCAGCCTACGCGTTGACCTGGCAGAACGCGGCGTAGTCGATCAGCTCGGTGATGCTCGGCTTCTCGCCGCACACGGGGCAGTTCGGATCGCGGTGCAGCTTGAGCTCGCGCCACTTCATCTCGAGGGCGTCGAACTGTTGGAGCCGCCCGACGAGCGGCTTGCCCTCGCCGAGGATGATCTTGATCGCCTCCATCGCCTGGATCGTCCCGACGATCCACGGCAGCGCG
>JAUHYN010000027.1 GCA_030426505.1 bacterium
GACCGAGCCGATGTCCCGCACGATGGGCGACACCTTCGCGCCGTGGGGCCTCACGACGCCCGAAGCGATCCTCGAGGCGCGCGCGGCCTCGAGGCGCGTCCCGATCGTCTCGTCGGGTGGCGTGCGGACCGGGCTCGACGTCGCGCGCTGTGTCGCGCTCGGTGCGACGATCGCCGGCATGGCCTCGCCCGTGTTGCGCGCAGCCGCGGAGGGCGACGACGTCGTCGAGCGCTTCTTGCGCACGGTCGTCGCGGAGGTGCGGGCGACGCTGTTCGGCGTGGGCGCGAAGAACCTCGCGCGCTTCCGCAAGAAGCCGCGGCTCCTCACCGCGAACGCGCGCATCCCAATTCGCGGTGCGGCGAGGTAAGCTCCGCGCCGTGAGCCACGACGAGCGTCGCCAGAGCAAGCGCATTCCGATGATGCTGAAGATCCGAGTCGACGGCCCGCAGGGCCGCCACTCGCTCACCGCCCGCGACCTCTCCAAGGAAGGCGTCTTCATCGAGTCCCCGAAGAGCTTCTCGATCGGCGCGCGCCTCGACTGCCGCCTCGAGCTCCCCGGGCGCGGCTCCGACCGCGGGCCCCGCATCGAGTTCGCCGCGGAGGTCCGGCACCAATCGAGCAAGTACACCACGGACGACGGCGGCGGACCGTTCCGAGGCTTCGGCGTCCGCATCACGCGCATCGGCGCCGACGAGCAGAAGACGCTCTTCACGTTCATCGAATCGCTGTGATCCGATGCGCCGCGCGCGTCCGGTTGACGCGTGATTTGGCCATGACGTAGCGTCGCCGGCCTTCCATGGGCGGCGGCAACAACCTCGGTGCAATCGGCTCCGGTGGCGCGTTCAGCGGCTTCGAGGCCGACGACTTCGACGCCTTCGCGAAGAAGAAGTGGGCGTCGAACGCGTACACGCTCGAGCGGCGTCAGGCGAAGGACCGCCTCCTCGCGCTCGTGCGCTCCGTGCAGTCCGAACTCGACGAGGAGCTCTCCAAGCTCGAGCTCGGCGCGACCGACGAGGCGCCCTCCGTCGCGAACGGCCGCAAGGTTCAGGCGCAGTGGGCGTTCTTCACCCGCTCCGCGCCGGAGCGCGCGGCGCTCAAGACTCTATTGAATCGAACGGACCTCGCGAGCGGCGCGAGCCTGTTCGACATCGCCGTGCATCACCAGCACGCGTGCCTCCAGCTCCGCCTCGACGTCGACGGCCTCGCGATCGGGATGGAGATCGCCGGCAAGGCGACGGTCGATCGCGACAACGCCGCGAAGAAGCTCGACCACAAGTGGGCGCGCGACAAACTCCTCACGCTCGCGAAGGAGCTCCCGAACGGCGCGCGCATCGGGCTCGGCGCCGACGACGTGGAAGCGATCGACGTCAGCGGCGACGCCGTCGAGCGCTGGGCGCAGGCGCTCCCGAAGTCCGGTGACCGGCTCTTCGCGGAGGCGATCCTCTCGCGCGACGAAGAGGTCCTCGGCTCGGACGCGCTGATCGGTACGGCGGTCGAGCACGTGGCCGGCTTCCTCCCGTTCCTCGAATTCCTCGCCTGGTCGCGCGACAACGACCACACGTCGGTGAAGGACGCGATCAAGGAGCAGAAGAAGGTCGCGGAGGAGCGGGCGGCGACGCTCGAGCCGGGCGCGCGGGTCACGATCCTCTCCGGGCTGTTCTCGGGCCGCGGCGGCTATGTCGCGGAGGTCGGGAAGGGCAAGGCGAAGGTCATGGTTGGACCGGTGAGCGTGACCGTGGACGTGAAGGACCTGAAGGGCGCGTGAGGCTTGCCGCGTCGTGAGCGCCAGCGCGAGACCGTCGGGCAGACGATCCGCAAGAAGATGTTCGCGTCGCTGGTGCCCGCGGCGATCGGCGCGATCGGCGGCTACTACTACGGGCTGAAGACGCTGGACCCGGCGCTGTCGACGAGCTCGACGCTGCCCGCGATGTACGGATGTATGGGCGCGATCGTCGGGGTGTTGGGCGTGCGGATCTTCGCGTTGTTCCGATCGATGTTCGCGGACTTCTTCGGCAAGAAGCCTTGAGTCGTTTTTTTGACCACACCGTCTGACATCGGCACCCTGTGTCGCAGATGGATCGACGCCAATCCGAACACCCGAGTGAGCTCCCCACGCAGGGCGACCGGCGCGAGGGCGACCGCCGCTCGAGCTCCCGACTTTCGCTGTCCCTGGAGATCGCGGTCCCGGTCCGCATCGAGTCCGAACTCGGGACCCAGCGCGGGCTGGCCCGGAACATCTCGGAGGGGGGGATGCTGATCGAGGTGGAGGAGGCGCCGCCGATCGGCTCGCGGGTGAAGGTCACGATCTCCGGGATCCGCGGCTCACTCGACGCGCCCGACGCGCTGACCCTCGACGGCGAGGTCCGGCATCACCTCGCGTGGCAGTACACGCGCCCGTCGGGGACGAAGTCGATGCGCGGGGTGGGGATTCGGTTCGTGGCGCCGGTCGAGGAGCGGCCGCTCACGGATTGGGTCTGGCAGACGGGGCACACGGTCCACTGACCGCGGAGGCCCGCAAGGGAGCGCAGGCGACCGCGCAGAGAGCCGCTAAGTGACCGGTATTGGCTTTAGACGAACTCGGAGTCGAGGGCCATGCCGTCGAGGCTGTAGACGCCGAGGCGGTGACGCAGCGGGTTGCCTTCGTTGATGTACGCCTCGCGGTGCTCGTAGAACACGCGGTCGTAGTCTTCCGGGTCGACCGTGGTGTGCTCGGCGACGAGCTCGTACGGGACCTTCAGCTCGATGCCGACGTCGTCCTCCGCGAACGTGATCGGCTTGCCGCTGAGGGTCATGAACTTGTCGCCGCCGCGCTGGTACGAGCGGAAGTCACCCCAGCCGACGCGCCGGCTGACTTCGAAGAAGTTCTCGGTCGCGTAGTCGCCCTGCACCCAGCCGCCCCACAGCGCGGCGTTGGTCGAGCGCGAACCCATCGCCATCGACGGCTGCGTCGGAAGGCGCGTGACGTCCTTGACGAACGACTCGAACTCGTTGGTCGGCGCGTTGAGCGCGGCGAGCACTTGCGCGGCCTGGTTGCCGTCGTTGTTGCCACCCTGGCCCTGACCGCCGCTGTCGCGCTCTTGGTTGTCCGTCGTGGGCAGGTAGTTGTTCAGCCCGAAGACGGCCGAGTACTCGGCGGGATCCCGTTCGGCGTCGGCGCCACCCTGCTGGTTGTTGACGGGTTTCGGGAAGACTTGGACCACCGCTGACATATCAGCGTCCATTATCGTCGGAGGCCCGGCCGTGTTGCGGAAAAAAGTGAATGGTTCCAGATGCTTACATCGGACTACATTCAGTTCGGGTCAGGCGCGTCCCTCGGCCGCGCGTCTTTGATTGACAGACCGAATCCGAAACAAAGAAGTTGCCCACCCGCCGACCCGGATCGGCTAGATTGATAGGGAATCGTAATGCCGAAAGACGACCAGATAGAATGTGAAGGCATCATCAAGGAAGTCCTACCCAACGGGATGTTTCGCGTCGAAATCGCCCCTGGGCAGAACATCCTGGCCTATGTCTCCGGAAAGATGCGCAAGTTCTTCATCCGCATCGTGCTCGGGGATAAGGTGACTGTCGCGCTGTCGCCCTACGACCTGACGAAGGGTCGTATCGTGTACCGCGCGCGCTGAGCCCATGCCGCGACCGGCCCGTCTGGTCCTGCTCTTCGCCGCGACGGCGGCGGCGGGTCCGGCTCGCGCCTCCGAACCCGAACCGAAGCCGACGCCCTTCGCCGCGGCCCTCGCGGCCGAAGCGCGCGGAGACGTGGAAGCCGCTGAAAAGGCCTATGAAGAGGCCCTCGCGCTCGACCCGGACAACGGGCGCGCGCTGATCAACCTCGGGCTCCTCGAGATCCGGTCGCGACGCGTCAAACAGGGCCTCGCGCACTGCGAGAAGGCGATGGAGCTCGACCCCGAGGCGTCGAAGGTCCACTACTGCCTCGGCCTCGCCGCGCTCCGGCAGCGCAAGACCGAGGAGGCCGCGACGGCCTTCGAGCGCGCGATCGCGCTCCTCGGCGACGACCCCGCTCCGAAGATCGAGCTCGCGCACCTCCGCCGGAAGGCGAAGCGCTACGAGGAGGCGATCGAGCTGTACCGGGACGCGGTCCGCAAGAACGCCGACGACCCGAAGCTCCACGTCCACCTCGGCTATTGCTACAAGGTCTTGAAGCAGTACCCCGCGGCCGAGGTCGAGTACCGCAAGGCGGTGCAGAAGGACCCGCAGAGCTACTTCGGCCACCTCAACCTCGGGTGGGTGCTCGTGAAGCGCCGCGCGGACGACGAAGCCGAGAAGCACTACCTCGCGGCGGCCGAGCTCGAGCCGAAGGAGGCCACGCCGCACTTCAACCTCGGCAACCTCTACCGCCGCAAGCGTCGGCTCGAGGACGCGCTGAAGCACTACGTCCTCGCCGCGGAGCTCGATCCGGACGCGGTCGATCACCACCTGGAGCGCGCGCGCACCGAGTGGCTGCTCGGGCGCGTGGACGCGGCGCGCAAGGCGATCGCCGCCGCCCGCAACGCGGGGCCCACCGAGGCGGAGACCAAGTCGATCGACAAGCTGGAGGCGATCCTCCACAAGGCCCCGCCGAAGCGCGTCGCCGAAGACCGCAAGGCCGCCGACGCCGATCAAGGCGATCGCGGAAAAGCCGGACCCGGCCGTTAGCGCAGCTCGACCCCAACCACCGAACGGGGCACTCCGCGGCAATGCCGTTCACTTAGGCGATGCCGGCTGACGAACCGTGACCGGTATTGCGGCTAATCGGTCGCGAGGGCGGCGGCGAGGGCGGCGAAGGTCTCGAGGTCCAGCGTCTCCGCGCGGCGCGTCAGGTCGACCGCGCTCGCGCCCCGCGCGACGACCTCCGGAGCGAAGCGCGCCGAGAGCGCGTTTTTCAGCGTCTTCCGCCGTTGGCCGAACGCGGCGCGCACCACGGCCTCGAAGTGCTTCGGGTCGCCGATCTCGACGGCCGGGGTCTCGCGCCAGTCGAAGCGGAGCACGGTCGAGTCGACGCGCGGCCGGGGCACGAAGCAGCCCGCCGGGACGTTGCGCACGGTTCGGATCTTCGCGTGCGTGGAGAACAGCACGGTGACGGAGCCGTAGCGCTTCGTCCCCACCGGCGCGACCAACCGCTCCGCGACCTCGCGCTGCATCATGATCACCGCGTGCGCGGTGACGCTCCGCTGCTCGAGGAGCGCGATGAGGATCGGCGTCGTGATGTTGTACGGGATGTTGCCCGCGACCGGCGGTCGCTCCGCGCCGACCAACGGGCCGAGCGGTGTCGCGAGGAAGTCGGCGCGCTCGACGGTGAGGCGGTCCGCGCCCTCCAGCCCCTCGAGCACCGGCACGAACCGCGCGTCCTTTTCGACCGCGACGACGCGCTCGGCGCGCGCGAGCAATCGCTCGGTGAGCGTGCCCGGCCCCGGGCCGATCTCGACGACGAGGGGCGCGGGCCCAACGGCGTCGGCGATCGCGTCGAGCGCGCTCGGGTCGACGAGGAAGTTCTGACCGAGGGCCTTCTTCGCGAACAGCGCGTGGCGTTCGAGGCGCTCGATCAGCTCGCGGCGCGACGCGCTCACCGGTGGGGGCGCTTTCTCTTCGGCACCGCGACGAGCGGCCAGTGCGCGCGCGCGGCGAGGTCGAGGCCGTCGGCTTCGCCGCGCGTGAGGCGGACGTGGCCGGCCTTCGCGATCATCGCGGCGTTGTCGGTGCAGTACGCGCGCGACGGGAGGAACACGTCGACGCCCGCGCGCGCACCTCGCGCGACGGCCTTCTCGCGCAGCCGCGCGTTCGCCGCGACGCCGCCCGCGAGCACGAGCTGCGAGACGCCGGACAGCTCCACCGCGCGGAACGCCTTCTTCAGCAGGTTGTCGACGACCGCTTCGCGGAACGATGCGCAGAAGTCGGCGAGCGCTTCGCCTTCGGGCGGACCGCCGGCGTCGCGGATGCGGCGCGCGGCGTCGGTCTTGAGTCCGGAGAACGAGAAGTCGAGGTTGTCCTTGCCGGGCATCAGCTTCGGGAACGCGATCGCCTTCGGGTCGCCGTCGGCCGCGATGCGATCGATCGCGACGCCGCCCGGGTAGCCGAGCCCGAGGAGCTTCGCGGTCTTGTCGAAGGCCTCGCCGGCGGCGTCGTCGCGCGTGGCGCCGAGGTGGGCGTAGGGCCCGCCGAGCGCGTCGACGCGAATCAGGCTCGTGTGCCCGCCCGACACCAACAACGCGACGAACGGCGGCTCGAGCGTGGGGGTGTCGAGGAAGGCGGCGGCGATGTGGCCCTCGAGGTGGTTCACGCCGATCAGCGGGCGGTCGAGCGCGAGCGCGAGGCCCTTCGCGAACTCCACGCCGCACAACAGCGGGCCGATCAGTCCTGGACCCGCCGTCACCGCGATACCGTCGAGGTCGGTGAGCGCGAGATTGGCTTCGTCGAGCGCCGACCTCAGGACCGGGCCGAGCCGCACCACGTGATCGCGGCTCGCGACCTCGGGCACGACGCCGCCGAACTGCGCGTGAAGCTCGATCTGGGAGTGGACGACGCTGGCGCGGAGGGTCCGGCCGTCGCTGTCGAGCACCGCGAAGGCCAGCTCGTCACACGACGACTCGATCCCGAGGACGATCACGGGAGGTTCTTCAGCAGGCTCCGGACTTCGTTCGCGTGCTTCCCGTTCGGGGCGTGGCGCAGGTAGTTCTGGTAGCCCTGCTTCGCCCGCGCCATGTCGCCGTCGTTCACGGCGACCATCGCGAGCACGAGGTGCGCGCGCGCCTGCGACTGGTCGAGCTTCAACGCCCGCCACGCCTCGCCGCGCGCGGAGCGATCGCTCCCGAGCTCGACGTAGACCAACGACAGCGCCGCGTGCGCCGCCGCGTTGTTCGGGTCGGCGCTCACCGCGCGACGCAACAGCGACCGCGCGCCGTTGTAGTTACCGCCGGCGAGCGCCGCTTCGCCGTCGGCGAGCAGCTTCTCGGCCGCGGCCGGGTCGTACTTCGGCTTGTCCGGCTTCGCGGGCGGCGCCTTCTCGGGCGGCGCCTTCGCGACGGGCGGCGCCTCGGGCGGGGCCTTCGCCGGCGGCGCCTTCTCTACGCCCTTCTCGACGGCGGCCTCCTCGGTGCCGGTTTTCTCGGCGGCCATCGCCTCCTTCGCCAGCTCCTCGGGCGTCTTCGCGGCGGCGGCTTCGCCCTTGTCGCCGTCGATCACGACGCCGTTCTCGGGCGTCTTCGGCCAGAGCGCTTCCTTGCCGTTCGCGGTGTTCGCGGTGTTCGCGGTCGGCGTCGGATCCTCCTTCGCCTCGTGCTTGCCGCCGAACATCAGGACCGCGCCGAACGCGACCGCGACACCGACCAACACGAGCCCCGGCAGTCGACGCTTCCACGCGCCGCCGTCGTCACCCCAGTCGAAGTCGTTCGCCGCCGTGCTGCTCTCCGCGCGGTCGAAGAACGCCGCGCCCTCCGACTTGGCGTCGTCGAACTCGGGCGTGCGGGCCGGCGCGCGCGCGGGCGGGGCCACGGGGGTCGTCGTCGGCGCCGCGCTCGCGAGCCCGGGATCGGTGATCTCGTCGCGCGCGTCCTCGACGTTCGGTGCGGGCCGCGATTCGGGCGCCGGCGCGTGGAAGTCACGGGGCGGGGCGTCGGTCTGCGCCGGGCGCGCGGCCACGGGCCACGAGGGCGGCGCCGCAGGCGCGATGACGTACGACGGCGACCGCGTCGACGCCGCGTGCGGCGCGCGGGTGTCCGCGGTCTCCTCGAGCGCGCGTTGCACCGCGCTGTCGATCGCCGCGGTGTCCTCCACCGCGGACGCCCGCGGCAGCGGCTGGCGGCTCGGCGCCGGGACGTTCGGGAGCGGCTCGTCGGCGACGGTCACGCGCGAGTCTTCGCCGTTCCGCATCGACGGCGCGGTGCGCACCGGCTCCCAGCCGTCGTCATCCGGGACGGGGAGCCGCCCGATCGTCGACTTCACGCGCTGGATGCGCAGCTTCGGCGGCGCGTCCTCGCCGCCGAGCGCGACCGGCGCCGCGGCCGGCTCGGGCGCCTTCGTGAGCGGGACGGCCTTGTTCGCCGGGACGGAGTGGCGCGACAGGACGATCGACGGCTCGGGCAGCGGCTCGGGGACCGCGGTCTGCGTCGGGGTCGGCGCTTCGTCGAGGGCGCGCGCGAGCGGGTCTTCCGCGCGGAGGATCTCGCTCGCGGTGTGCGGCGACGGGATCATGGCGCGGCCGAGCGCGCTCGGGAGATCGAGGTCGTCGGTCGTGTCCGTCGACGCCGGCGCGGCGGGCTGCGAGAGCCACTCCTCGACGTCGTCCGTGGCCGGGGCCGGCTTGTGCTTCTGCGGGACACCCGCGAGCACCCCGCAGTCGTGAAGCTCCGCGATGATCTGGAGCGCCTCGGTGTCCGGCATCGGCGCGTCGTCGACGACCTCGAACAACGTTCGGCGACCGTCGAACAGGTGCAGGACGAGCTGCGTCTCCTCGGGCACGACCGGGAACGTGCGGCCGAGCGACGCGTAGTCGAGCGTGGGCTTCGCGGACAGGGACGGCAGCTCGGCCTCGAGCTTCGACCACTCGTCCACGCGGCGCATGCCCTCGAGGAGGATCGTCTGCGTCGGGAGGTTCACGACGTCGGACCGTGAGATCTGCTTGAACTCGATCTCGAAGACGCCGTCCTCCCAGAGGAGCATCCGGTACACGACCTCGGCGCCGTTCTTCTCGCCGAGCTTCGCGTCGACGATGTTGCCGTCGCGGAAGAACATCGTCCCGCGCTCTTGGCTGCCGGAGACGTAGCCGCCGCTCTTCACCGGGTCGGAGGAGACGTGGACGATGCCGCTCTTCTTGCCTGTCTCCATGACCTGCAACAGATCCACGACGCCCATGCTCGCGAGGTTCCCGCTGAGGTTGCCGGGCCGCTCGCGCTTGGCGAGGCGCTCGCTCTCGCGCGTCTCGAGGAGCGCGCGCAGTCGCGTGATGATGTCCTTCACCAGGACGGGCTTCGAGAGGAAGTCGTCCGCGCCCGCGTTGATCGCTTGGATCTTGAGGTCGGGCGTGGAGCCCTGCGACAGGAAGACGACGCTCGCCTTGTCGTCGCCGGACTTGAGCTCGGCGCAGAGCGCGAAGCCGTCACCGTCCGGGAGCTCGGACTCGGTGATGACGACCTCCGGCCGGTCGGCGGCGATCGCGTCACGCGCGGCGGCCACGGACTCGGCGGTACGGACCTCGAAGCCGGCCTTCTTGAGGCTGACTTCGAGCACGCGGAGGCTACGGGCGTCCGCGTCGACGAGGAGAAGTGAGGTGTTGTCGGCCATCGGTTCTTACTCTCAACGTACCTTCGGTAGGGCTCCGCTGGTTCGCGCTCGCGAAAAACCCAGCGCGCGGAGCTCGATGAAGCGCGCGGCGCGCGCAATGTTCCACGGGCCAAAAAGTCGGGTCAAGTCGCGGACGTTTGCACCATCGGCCCCGGGCGAAGATTGTGATACCAAGGGAGGACGACCTCCATGGGCCGCACGGATGGGACACACGTCACGGAGATTCTCCCCGCGACGGGTTCGGTCACGAAACTGAACCCCACCTCCGCGCGCCTGTTCGTGCCGGTCGGACCGGACAAGGGCAAGAGCGCGACGGTCGGGGCCCGTCCGATCCTCGTCGGCGCGGACCCCGGGTGTCAGCTCGTCCTGCTCGATCGCAGCGTCTCGCGCAAACACGCCGAAGTGCGCCGCGAGAAGGACTTCGTCATCGTCCGTGACCTCGATTCGACGAATGGCACGTTCTACCACGAGGCCCGCGTCCGCGAGGTCTTCGTGCCACTCGGTGGCGAGGTCTGCTTCGGCAAGACCCGCGTGAAGGTGGTGCCGGAGGAGGTCTCGGTCGAGGCGCGCCCGCACGTGTCGGATCGGCTCGGGTCGCTGATCGGCGCGGACATCCGGATGCGCGAGATCTTCACCCTCATCGAGGAGATCGCGGAGTCCGACGTCACGGTGGTGATCGAGGGCGAGACCGGGACCGGCAAGGAGCTGGTCGCGAAGGCGATCCACGAGCACTCGCCGCGCTCGAAGGGGAACCTGGTCGTCTTCGACTGCACGAACCAGCCGAAGGACCTGATCGAGTCGGCGCTGTTCGGCCACGTGAAGGGCGCGTTCACGGGCGCGACGGACAAACGCGCCGGCGCGTTCGAGCGCGCGAACCACAGCACGATCTTCCTCGACGAGTTGGGCGAGTTCGGGCTCGACCTCCAACCGAAGCTGCTGCGCGTGCTCGAGTCCCGCGAGATCCAGAAGGTCGGCGGCGACGGCTACGACGGCGTCGACGTCCGCGTCATCGCCGCGACGAACCGCAACCTGCGCGCGGAGGTCCGCTCCGGGAACTTCCGCGAAGACCTCTTCTACCGCCTCGCGGTGGTCCGCATTCAGCTCCCGTCGCTGCGCGAGCGCCGCGACGACATCCAGCTCCTCGTCGAGCACTTCCTCGAGTTGAACGGCAACCCGTTCTCGGTCGACCCGAGCACCTACCCGAAGCTGAAGGCCTACGCCTGGCCGGGCAACGTCCGCGAGCTGAAGAACGTCGTGGACCGCGCGTCGGCGCTGTCGCGCGGGAAGACGGACGTGGACCTGTCCCGCTTCATCCAGCACGACGAGCTCGACGGTGCCCCGGCCCCGATCGTCGCCACGGACACGAACATGTCCTTCAAGGAGGCGAAGGGGAAAGTGATCTCGGACTTCGAGAGCCGCTACATCGAAGCGCTGCTCCGCGAGCACGGCAACAACATCTCCGTCGCCGCGCGCGAGGCCGGCATCGACCGCAAGCACTTCAAGGATCTCATGCGCAAGCACGGGATCGCGGCCCGCCCGGACGAGGACGACGAATAGATCTTCGAGCGTCGCTCACATGCGCGACGCGGAGGTCTGCGTTGTTCGGATCAACAAGGAGTTAGGGAGAGGCCGCGCTGCTGCGGTCGTCTTCCGCCCGCCATCCAAGAAGGACTGGATTGGGCCATACCGAATGCGGCTCGCGTCGCCTCGGTCCACCCCAAAAGTCAGAGCCCGCGGACCCGCCGAAGCTCGGCAGAACCTCAGCGCCTCCCGATCTCGCGATCTCCCTGTTCAATCATCCGGCGAGCACGGCCTGCGCCCGAGCGTCGCGCATCGCACGATCACACGCGCGACGCGGAGGTCTGCGTTGTTCGGATCAACAAGGAGTTAGGGAGTTAGGGAGAGGCCGCGCTGCTGCGGTCGTCTTCCGCCCAGGCCATCCAAGAAGGACTGGGTTGGGCCATGCCGAATGCGGCTCGCGTCGCCTCGGTCCACCCCAAAAGTCAGAGCACGACACGCCGAAGCCCGGCAGAACCTCAGCGAGTCCCGATCTCCCAATCTCCGTTCAGATATGGAACCCGTCCTGGTTGATCTCGACGTGGGTCACGTCGTCGTGGCTCTTCATCGCCTTCGCGAGCGCCGGGGCGTCGTCCACCTTCACCAGCAGCATCACTTCGTCTTCGTGGTCGGTGCGCATGCGGCGCTTCACCGATCCGCCGCGCGCCTCGACCGCGGCCCGCGCGGTCTCCTCGCTGACGCCGCGCTTGAACCCGACCATCACCTCGTTCAACTGCCTCACTCGAGGACCTCGAAGTCTTTCACCGAATTCAGGAACGTCTCGGACGCCCCGTTTTCTTCCAAGCCCTGCCGATACAGGTCCAGCGACGCCTTCGACGCCTTCAACGAGGCCTTCGTGCGCCGCGCGATCCAGGTGCGCGCCGGGCGCGTGACCGGCGTTTCGTCGTCGTTGACCGTGACGTCCAGCACCTTGCGCTCGTAGCCTCCGAAAAAGCCGTCGAGCATCTCGAACTGCTTCGGCGTCAGCTCGAAGAGGAGGCCGAACGCCGAGCCCTCTTCGTCGGGCTGCAGGTTCGGGAGGCCCTCGGCCTTGTTCTTCATGTTGGGCTTGTCGAAGACCAGGCGGTAGCCGTGGAGCGTGCCGGTGCCGACCATTTCGGACGGGCCGATGCGATCGTACATGCGCCCCTGCACCGTGTCCGGTCCGTACGTGAAGACGAGCGGCATAGGACGCGCATCGTTACATCGATGGCCGCGCTCGCCAAGGTGGATTACCGGCCACGCCCCGGGTAAGAGGGCGATCCATGACCGAGCGCTCGACCCCACTCTTCTTGCGCGCCGTCCGCGGCGAACCCGTGGAACGCACGCCCATCTGGGTGATGCGACAAGCGGGGCGCTACCTCCCCGAGTATCGTGAGGTCCGATCGAAGACGACGTTCCTCGGCCTCTGCAAGTCGCCCGAGCTCGCCGCGGAAGTGACGCTGCAACCGATCCGTCGCTTCGCCCTCGACGCCGCGATCATCTTCTCGGACATCCTCGTGCCCGTCGAAGCGATGGGCATCCCGCTCGACTACAACCCCGGCCCCGTCCTCGGACGCACCACGCGCTCCAAGGAAGACATCGACGCGCTCACCATCCCCGATCCCGTGAAGGACATGGGCTTCGTGATGGACGCGATCCGCATGTTCATCCGCGAGATGCCGGACACGCCGATCCTCGGCTTCGCCGGCGCGCCGTTCACGCTCGCCGCGTACATGATCGAAGGCGCCGGCTCGAAGAACTACGCCGTCACGAAGCAGTTCCTCTACGAACAGCCGAAGCAAGCGCGCCGCCTCCTCGCGAAGCTCGCGCGTACGGTCTCCGATCACCTCATCGCGCAGGTCGAGGCCGGCGCCGCCGCCGTTCAGATCTTCGACTCGTGGGCCGGCCACCTCTCGCGCGACGACTACCTGACGTTCGCGCTCCCGTTCACGATCGAGATCGTCGACAACGTGAAGAAGGCGGGCGCGCCGATCATCGTCTTCGCGAAGGGCGCCCACTCGAGCCTCGACGAGCTGTCGCAGTGCGGCGCCGACGTCCTCGGCGTGGACTGGACGCTCCCGCTCGACGTCGCCGCCGAGATGACGAAGCAACGCGTCGCGCTCCAGGGGAACCTGGATCCGTGCGTCCTGCTCGGACCGGTCGAGAACATCGAGCGCCAGGTGCAGCGCATCCTCAACGAGGCGCAGGCGATCGAGAAGGGCCACGTCTTCAACCTCGGCCACGGCATCCTCCCGCCCACGCCGCCGGAGCACATGGCCGCCCTCGTCGACGCCGTGAAGCGCAACGGTCGCCGCCGCACGCCATGACGCGGAGGGTCGCCATCGTCGGCGGCGGCATCTCCGGGTTGGCGCTGGCCGAAGCGATCGAACGCAAGTCGGCGGGCGAGCCGATCGAGGCGGTGGTGCTCGAAGCCGAGGCCACCGCGGGCGGCAAGATCAAGAGCCGCCGCGAAGAGGGCTTCGTCGTCGACGACGGCCCGCACGGCTTCCTCGACAAAGAGCCGCTCGTCTTCGACCTCATCGATCGCCTCGGCCTCCGCGGCGATCTCATCTCCGCCAACGAAGCCGCCGCGCGACGCTACATCGTCCGCGCCGGCGCGCTCCGCGAAGTGCCGACCTCCCCTCCGAAGTTCCTGACCTCCGACATCCTCCCGCTCACCGGGAAGCTCCGCGTGCTGTTCGAGCCGTTCGCGCGCGGCCGCCCGGACGGCGACGAGTCGGTGTGGTCATTCGCAGCGCGCCGCATCGGGCGGCAAGCGGCCGACGTCCTCGTCGACGCGATGGTCACCGGCATCTACGGCGGCGACCCGAAGCAGCTCTCCCTCGCGAGCGCGTTCCCGCGGATGCGCGAGATCGAGGATCAGTATGGGAGCCTCATCAAGGCGCAGATCCGCATCGCGAAGGAGAAGAAGCAGCTCCCCGCGCGCGCCGGTCAGCCGGCGGGCACGATGCACTCGTTCAAGGACGGCCTCGGCCAACTCACCACGGCGCTCGCGAACCGCGTGACGGTGCGGACCGGCTTCGTCGCCGACCGCATCGAGAAGGGCGAGCGCTTCCGCGTCCACGGGAGCGGCGAGCCGGTCGACGCCGACGCCGTCGTCCTCGCGATCCCCGCCCCAGCGACCGCGAGCCTCCTCGGCCCGCACGCGCCCGCGATCGCGGAAGTGGCCGGCGCGGTGCCGTACGCGCCGATCGCGGTGGTGGTGCATGGCTTCGACGCGAGCGCGGCCCCCGCGCTCGACGGCTTCGGGTTCCTCGCGCCGCACGTCGAGGCCCGCCCCATACTGGGATCGATCTGGGCCTCCTCGGTGTTCCCGGAACAGGTGCCCGCGTTCACGCTCATGTTCCGCACGATGGTCGGCGGCGCGCGCAACGCCGCCCTCGCGCGCGGCACCGACGAAGAGATCCGCGACCACGTCCGCGCCGAACTCGCCGCGCTGTGCGGACTCGACCGCGACACGCCGCCCCGCCTCGAGCGCATCATCCGCTGGGCCGACGCCATCCCGCAGTACGAGATCGGCCACGCCGCGCGCGTCGCCGCGGTGGACGCCCTCGAGCAGGAGGTCCCCGGCCTCTTCGTCACCGGCAACGCGTACCGCGGCGTGGCGCTCCTGACCTGCGTCGCCGACGCGGAGCGCGTGGCGGGCCGCGTGGTGGAGGCGCTCGCGCGTGCGTAAGGCGGTCGTCGCGCTCGCGCTCCTCGTCGCGGCCGCCGGCGCCTGGTGGCTGCTGCGCGCCGAAGATCCGAAGCCCGTCGCCGAAGCGCCTCCGCCGCCTCCGCCGCCCCCCGTCGACAAGCCGGTCCGCGGCGCGCCCTGCGAGGTCACGGTCGACGTCACGGGCGGGACGATCCGCCGCGCGCGCCTCTACTCGGCGCGCGCCCAACTCGATCTCGACGCCGCGATCTCGGACGACGCCTCCGCGTTCGCCGGCACCGTGCCCGAACAAGGCCGCATCTTCGTCGCCGCGGAGTCCGTCGACGGGCGCAGCGCCGGGCGTTGGATCCTCTGCGGCGGCGACGGCGAAGTGCGCACGACCTTGGCGCTCCCCGAGCGCGACCCCGACGCCGCCACACTCGACGGCCGCTGCACGTACCTCGACACGGGCGCCCCGGTCGCGGGCGCCGTCGTGCGCGGGCAGTACGACTCGGGCGTGACCTCGCACGTCGTCTCCGCGCTCGCCGACGACGAAGGCGCATTCCGCCTCGCGCTCCCCGCCGGCACGTACGTGTTCCGCTGCGCCAAGGACACCGACGAGGGCGCGCCGACCGAGGTGCGGATCGAGCCGGGCGCGGTCGAGCGCGTCGACCTCTTCGTCGAGGCGCGCGCGGGCGTCGTGGCGATCGTCGTCGACGAGTCGGGCGAGCCGCTCGCCGACGTCGTGGTCCGTGGCCGCACCGCCCGCAACACCCTCTCGCGCGACGACACCATCACGGAGACCACCGACGAAGAGGGCCGCGCGCTCCTCCTCGGCGTCCCGCTCGGTCCCGTCGAGCTCGAAGCGCAGGCGTCGGGGATGTTCGCGGAGGGCCACGCCGTCGCGCGCGTGGAGCTGCCGTACGCCGAGGCGACGCTCGTGATGCGCCCGTCCGCCGTTCAGCTCGAGGGCACCGTCCGCGAGCAGAGCGGCGCGCCGGTCGAGGGCGCGGCGGTCGAGGTCACGACGCTCCGCCGCGAGGGCGCGCTCCGATTCAAACCGATCGCGCGCGTCGCGACGACGGACCAGGGCGGACACTTCATCGTCGGCGGGCTCACCGCCGGCCTCCACCTCGTCGCCGCGCGCCGCGACGGCTTCGCGGACTCGCGCCTCGAGGTGATGTTGCCGGAGGGCACGTCGCGGGTCGGGCTCACGATGCTCGCCGCCTGTACGGGTGAGGTGAAGGTCGAGCCGGCGGAGCCCTCGTTGCCCGTGCGCGTGTCGATGTCGCGCGAGGACGGCGCGACGTGGGATCTCGCGGGCCGCACCGGCGAGGTGTTGTCGGTGCCGAACGCGTTCGGGGTGGTCAACGCGTTCGCGCGGACGAGCGGCGCCTCGGTCCGCACCGCGACCGCGACGGGCACGCTCTGCGAAGGCCCACTCGTGCTGCGCCTCCGCGGTGACGCCGACGACGGCGCCCTCGTGGTGCGCGTGGTCGACGGCGGCGGCGATCCGGTCGAGGGCGCAGAGGTCTGGGTCGACGCACCCGGCGGCCGCGCGAACACCAACGCTTCCGGCGTGGTCCGCTTCGACGGCCTCGCGCCGCGCACGTACCGGGTCCAGACGCCGTCCGCGATGCGCGGCGAGACCGCCGAGGTGTTGGGCGGTCAGGTCGCGGAGATCGAGATCGTCGTCGATCGCAAGCGCGGGTTGATTCGCGGCAAGGTCGTCGCGTCCGGGCCGGTGGAGGGCGCGCGCGTGATCGCGTCGTGCGGCGACACCGGCAACGCGGGCGGGCTCGAGGACGCCTCGGTCGTCGCGCGCTCCGGCGCGGACGGCGCGTTCGAGTTCGCGCCCCGCGGCGGCGGCGTCTGCGCGGTGCGCGCCGAACACCCGCGCGCCGGGCGCAGCCGCGTCGTCACGCTCCAGGCCGGCGGCGACCCCGCGACGATCGAGTTGTCCCCGGGCGCGTCGATCTCCGGGCGCGTCGTCGCGGCCGAAGACGGCGCGCCGGTGAGCCCGTACACGCTGGTGATTCGAACCGGCGGGAGCGCGGCGGTCGTCGAGACGCGCACGCAGTACGTGACGGATCCGGGCGGCGCGTTCCTCGTCGAGGACGTCGCGGCCGGGCGCGTGTCGCTGCGCGTCTCGGGGTCGAGCGGGCGCGGCTACGCGGAGGTGGACGTCACGCCCGGAGCGCGGACGACCGGCGTAGAGATCCGCGCCTTCACGCGCGGGCCCGTCTCGGGATTCGTCACCGACGCCGACGGCGCGCCGGTCGCGCAGGCGCGCGTGGAGGTGAGGACCGACGCCCAGACCGTCGCGCAGACCGCGACCGGCCCCGACGGCCGCTTCTCCACGGTCGTCCCCGCGGGCGAGCCGGTCCGGGCGTTCGTCAACGCGCGAGGCTTCTACCCGAAGGGCACGCCGCCGGTCGTCCTCGAGCCGGGCGGGACGACGGACCTCGGCACCATCCGCCTCGAGTCGCGCGGCGGCGACGAGGAGAAGGAGGCCGGCATCGGCATCATGATCGCTACGGACGCGCGCGGGATCCGCGTGCTGAACTTCGTCGACGACTCCCCCGCCCGTGAAGCGGGGATGGAGGTCGGCGACCTGATCGTCGGCATCGACGGCGTCCCCGCCGGCCAGGAGCCGCTCATGAACTGGGTGGTGTCCCTCCGCGGGCCCGTCGGCACCCCCGTCACCCTCGAAGTCGAGCGCGGCACGAGCGCGCCCTTCGTGATGACCGTGATCCGCCGGGACGTCGGCCTCCGCCGCCTCCCCCAACAATCGCCCTGACGATCCGAACGCCCGCCGCGAGTCCCCGTTACGTCTTCGGACGTGAGCGGAGAGACGCGCAGCCGGGGTCGCCGGTGACGGACCGCCCCGCGATCGGCCTCGTCGAGGCCGCCCCCGAGTTCGCGCCGTCCGACACGCCGGACCGCCTCGAGCGCCTCGAGCGGCTCGAGGCCGTCGCGCTCCTCTTCAGCGGCGCCGCGCACGACGTCTGCGATCTGTTGAACGCGATTCGGCTCACCACGGTCCACGCGCTGCGCGGGGTCGACGGCGCCGAGGCCCGCGCGTGCTTCGAAGAGATCCTGAGCTGCACCGACCACGCGCGGACGATCATGCAGACGCTCCGCTCCGGGGTCGGCGTCGCCGAGCTCGTGGAGGTCGACGCGGTCGCGCTGCTCTCCGAGAACCATCGGCTCCTCCGCACACTCGCCGGGCGCCGCGTGGGGCTGGACGTCTGCCTGCGGTCGGTCGCGCCGATCCGCGCGGCGCCGACCGCGGTGCTCCAGGCCGTCGCGAACCTCGTGGTCAACGCGGCCGAGGCGCTCGGGGACGCGGGGGGCCGGGTGACGATCTCGACCGCGCAGGAGGGGTCAGAAGTCACGGTCGAGGTGTCCGACGACGGCCCCGGTCTCGACCCGGAGCGGCGGCGGCGCGCGACGGATCCGTTCTTCACGACCAAGGCGAAGGGCATGGGGCTGGGGCTGGCGTTCGTGCGTCGTATCGCCGAGCAGCACGGCGCGCGGCTCGAGATCCACTCGGAGCCGGGGAGCGGCGCGCGCGTTTGTCTCGTTTTCGACGCTGCGTCGTAGACTGGCCCTCGGCGCGCGGATGTAGTTTCATCGCGGAGGCGATGAGCGACGAAAAGAAGTCGCGGCGTCGGCGCTTCTCCGTCGATGGCCAGAGCGAGGAAGCCGCTGCGACCAAGCGGCGCAAGGCGCGTCCCCTGGAGGACGTGTTCGGGCTCGACCGCGAGGACGCCGAGCTCCCGGAGGAGGGCGAGGTCGCCGTCCCCACCCACTCCGATCGTCGGCTCATGCAGTTCATGGCCGGGCAGATCACGCTCGGCGACCTCGAGGGCATCACAAAGCAAGAGCAGTACGAGATGGCGAAGGTCGGCTACTCGTACCTCGAGGGCGGCAAGCTCGAGAAGGCGAGCACGGTGTTCGAGGGGCTCATCGCACTCGACCCGTTCGACGCCTACTTCCGGCTCGCGCTCGCGTCGATCGCGCAGCAAGAGGGCCGGCTCTCGGACGCGGAAGACGGCTACTCGAAGGTCCTCGAGATCAACCCGTACTCACCGACCGCGTACGCGAACCGCGGTGAGGTGCGCGTGCAGCTCGGCAAGCTCAAGGAGGGCACCGAGGACCTGATCGCCGCCGTCACGAACGATCCGAAGGCCGCCGAGGACGCCACGATCCGCGCGCGCGCCACGCTGAAGGTCATCCAGGAGCAGCTCTCGGCGATGGCCAAGAACCCGGAGGCGTTCCAGTCGCAGGGGCTGCCCGAGCTCCCCGACGACCCGGCGCCCAAGAAGCCCGCGCGCCCGGCGCCGCGCTCCGGTGCCGCGGTCGCCTCGCGATCCGGTGCGCCGCGTTCGGCGCCTCGCTCGGGTGCGCCGCGCCCAGCGCCTCGCTCCGGCGCCGCCGCGCGGCCCGGTGGTCAGGCGGGTCGCGGTGCGCC
>JAUHYN010001025.1 GCA_030426505.1 bacterium
GCGGCGGCGGCGCGGTCGTCGACGCATCCGGACGCCGCGCCCGCGCTCCGCCCCACGCCGCGCGCATCGACGGGATCCGACGCTCCGCGCCCGTCGCCTCCGGTCGAGCTGAAGCTCGAGCCGGACGTGCCGTCGTCCGAGACGAACCGGCCGCCGGCGGCGAGGCCGTCGTCGTCCGACGCGTGGCCCGATGCGACGGTCCCCACGCCCGCGGCGGATCCGCTCCTGGCGGTGACGCCGATGCCCGACACGACGGCGCCGACGCCCGCGGTCGATCCGCGCGCCGACGCATCGTCAGAGTCTGGTGAATCGTCGCCGCGCGGCGAACCTCGATCCTCACCGGCTGATGCGTTCGCGCCGGGAGCGACGGGCTCCCCGGCGGAAGCCCTCGCGCCGAAGGCCGGTGCGTCACTGGCCGATGCGTTCGCGCCGGCGGCGAACGCCGAGGTCGACGCGATCGGCGCGCGCTCCGTGCCGCTCGCCGCGCTCGAACTCGGATCCCCGCCTCCCGCGCACGACGACTTCGATCGCCGCGCGACGCCCGCGCAGGGGACGCGCGCGCGCGCGGAGACGACGACGGATCGCGTCCCGCCGCCGCGGCCGCCGGTTCGTTGGGCGCTGCTGCTCACGACGGTCGTGATCGCCGCGGCCGCGGTGTGGGGCGGCCGCTTGCTCTACGCGCAGGTCGAGCGCGCCGCGATGTTGCCGGACGTCATGCCGCTCACCGCGAAGGGGCCGCCGCGCTACAAGTTCTACGGGCAGGTCCCGGTCCCCGCGCAAGTGGTGCGGCGCGCGCGCAACTACTACGCGCGCGCGCGACAGGCGCTCGAGGACAACCGCGTGGAGGAGGCCGAGCGGGCGCTCGGGATCTGCGTCGAGATCGCGGACCTCCCGGAGTGTCACCGGACGCTCGCCGCGCTGCTGTCGTTGAAGGGCGACGCGGCGGCCGCCGCGCACCTCGAGCGCTACCTCGCGACTTCGCCGGATCCGGATCTCGCCGCGCGCCTCCCGTCAGAGTGACAGGACCTCTTCGATCTCCGCGAAGACCTTCTGGCGCCACTTCACGAAGTTGCTCGTCCCTTCGAGCATCGCCTTCGTCTCGCGCAGCGTGTACTCGAGATCGACCAGGCTCACCTGCGGATCGGAGCGCGCCTTCTTCACGTGTTCGGTCGGGACCGCCGAGGGCGGCGTCCACGCGGTCATCATCCGCGAGTGGCCCTCGAGGAGCCCGCCCACCGCGGCGTTCGCGAGGCGGCTCCCGATCATGCGGTCGAGCGCGGAGGGGCGACCGCCGCGCACGACGTGGCCGAGCACCGTCACGCGCGTCTCGATGTTCGTGCGGCCGGTCTCCTCGCGCACGCGCTCGTCGACGCGTGCCTTGAGGCGCTCGATCGGGATGTCGACGCCCTCGGCTTTGATCACGAGGACGCGCTTGTTCCGCTCGGTGCGTTGTTGCGCGCGCACCACCGCGCGGACGACGGTCTCGACGACCTCGTCGTCGGACTTGTCCATCTCGGGGAAGAGCACCGCGTTCGCGGCGCTCGCGATCGCGGATGTCATCGCGAGGTAGCCGCAGCGCCTCCCCATGACTTCGACGATGAACGTGCGGTCGTGCGCGGATGCGGTGTCGGAGATCTTGTCGCAGGCTTCGACGATCGTGTTGATCGCGGTGTCCACGCCGATCGCGAGGCGCGTGATCGCGAGGTCGTTGTCGATCGACGCGGGGATGCCGATCCCCTTGAG
Organism: bacterium; assembly: GCA_030426505.1. GTDB lineage: Bacteria > Myxococcota > Kuafuiibacteriia > Kuafuiibacteriales > Kuafuiibacteriaceae > JAUHYN01. The sequence goes on from JAUHYN010001025.1 coordinate 1,744, forward strand.
CGGGATGTCGCACTCCGCCGGGTCGGTCAGCGCGAGGAGCCCGGTGAGCGATCCGTTCCCGCCGATCACGATCAGCCCCTCGATCCCGCGCGCGGCGAGGACGCGTCGCGCGTCGTCGCGCCGGGCGGCCTCGTGGAAGTCGAGGCAGCGCGCCGACCCGAGCATCGTGCCGCCGTCGCGGATGATGGCGCCGACGTCCCGCGGGCCGAGCTCGATCAGCTCGTCGTCGAGGAGGCCCTGGTAGCCGCGTTGGACGCCGAAGACCTCGAGGCCCTTGCCGACCCCGAGGAGGGTCGCGGCGCGCACCGCTGCGTTCATCCCCGGCGCGTCACCGCCGCTGGTGAGGATCGCGATCCGTCTCATCGAGGCGACTCTAAGGCGAGTCGCCCCGGCGGGCCATCAGGCCATCTCGAGGTTGGTCTGGTGGGTGCGGGCGAGGTGGCCCTGGACGCGCACGATCGGGTTGTCGTGGCTGCCCGTCCCGTGGCTCGCGTAGTCGACGACGACCGCGCGCGTGCCCGGCTCGATGATCCCGTCGCCGCCGTACTCGTCCCCGTCCTTGGCGCGCAGCGCCGCGTACTTGTAGCCCTGCGAGTTCCGCGGGACGTTGGAGGCGAGGACACAGCGCCGAACGAAGCGGACCTGCTGGCCCGGGGCGAACTTCGTGCTGATGATCATCGGGCGCACTGAAACCCCGTCCGAAGCCACAAATCAAGTCATCCGAGCCCGCGACCGTTCGATCGCGAGGCGCCCGCCCACTCGGTCGTATCCAAGACTGGAGGATCCCGGGGATGCGCCGAACGGAGCCTGCGAGGCACGCCCCCCATGACGGTCCGAGACGATCAGGCGGTGACAGTGCGAAACGTGGTCGACCTCGACACGTTCGTCAGCGCTCCGGACCGCCTCGCGCTGCATTACCACCCGGAGGTCGACCTCTCGACCGGCAAGCTCGTCGGCTTCGGCGCTCGCCTGATGTCGGAGACCGGCCCCGTCGCGACCGGCGATCTCGTCGCCGCCTCCGAGACGGTCGTCGCCACGCGCGGCGCGTGGACCCTCGAGCGCGCCTGTCACGACCTCGCCGGCTGGTTCGAGCGCGGCCTCCCGATGTGCCGCATCAGCACGCGCCTCGGCGCCGCCGAGCTCGCTTCGCCCGGGACGTTGGAGTTCGTCGCGGAGGCGTTGGGCGTGACCGGGGTCCCCGCGTCCCTCGTGGAGGTGACGATCGACGAATCCAGCCTCGCGACGCCCGGCGTCGTGCGCGCCTTCGAGGCGCTCGGGTGCCGCGTCGCCGTCGGACCCTTCGGCGCGGCACCGACCTCGATCGCGGCGCTGGAGGCCTCGGGGATCGCGGCGCTGTCGCTCGACGACGATCTCGTGGCGCGTGTCGGCGTGGACCCGGGCGCGCGCACCGTCGCCGGCGCGATCATCGCGATGGCGCACGCGCTCGGCGCGAGCGTCGTCGCGCCGAACGTCGGGTCGATGGAGACGTTGACCTTCCTGCAGCGGCGCCGCTGCGACGCCGCGCGCGGACCGCAAGTGTCGCGCGCGCTCGCGGCGAGCGAAGTCGTGCGGTGGTATCGCGAGTGGCGGGGCGCGCGACTGCGGTTGAGCGCTTAGGTCACGGGCTCCACTGCGCCGAGTGTTCGAACGCCGGCGAGTTCGCGACGGTGAGGTTCGTCGCGGCGCTGTCGGCGCCGGTCATCGGATCGATCGGCGCGAGGTAGATGTCCCAGTCACCCTGACCGCCGGCTCGGTTGCT
>JAUHYN010001026.1 GCA_030426505.1 bacterium
CAACAGCACCGCGCGCTCCATGACGTTCTTCAACTCGCGCAGGTTCCCGGGCCAGTCGTAGCGCTCGAGGATCGCCCGCGCCTCGGGATCGATCACGGGCGGCGGGCTGTTCGCCTCGCGCGCCGCGCGCTCGAGGAACGCCTGCGCGAACGTCATCAGCTCGCCCTTGCGCTCCCGCAGCGGCGGGATGGTGAGCGACACGCCGCACAGCCTGAAGTAGAGATCCTCGCGGAACGTCCCCTCGCGGATCGCCTGCTCGAGATCGCGGTTGGTGGCCGAGACGTAGCGGACGTCGATCGCCTTCGGGGTCAGCGCGCCGACGCGTTGCACCTCGCCCTGCTCCAAAACGCGGAGCAACTTCACTTGCAGCGGCACCGGCAGCTCGCCGAGCTCGTCGAGGAACACGGTACCGCCGTCGGCGTGTTCGAGGAGGCCGGGCTTCGGTTGGTCGGCGCCCGTGAACGCGCCCTTCTCGTAGCCGAACAGCTCGGACTCGAGGAGGTTCGGCGAGAACGCGCCGCAGTTCAGGCGAACGAACGGCTTCTTCGCGCGCGTCGAGCGCCGGTGGATCTCCGCCGCGAGGACCTCTTTGCCCACGCCGGTCTCGCCGAGGATCAGCACCCCGATCTTCCCGCGCGCCACCCGCTCCGCGACGCGGAAAAGATCCACCATCGCCGGGTCCTCCACGATCGGCTGGTCGTTGCGCGGCGCGGCCGGCGCGACGCCGCGCGCGCGAGTGCGGGCCGAGGAGATCAGGGCGTCCGGCGTGCGCCCGTCCGTCGGGAACTGCGCGACGCCGACCCGGGCCGGGGTGTCGTAGCCGTCGAGGTGCGCGACCAGCGCGGAGGACAGCCGCGCGGCGCGCTCGGCGCCGCCGAACAGGAGCACCTCGTACTGCCCCTCCGCGTACCGACCGATCAGATCCGTCGGCTCGGCGAGGAGGGACAGCGTCCCCTCCACGGCTTCGCGATCCGCGCCGGCGGGCGCGTCGAGCCACACCACGGCGAGGCCGAGCGCGCCCCGCCCCTCGAGGCCGCAGCTCTCCTCGAGCCGCATCTCGAAGTAGCCCTGCGGCCAAAGGCGCCGCGCGCGCGGGCGGTTCGACTGGCGCTGGACGACCAGGAGCGTCCCCGCGATCTCCACGACCTGCCCCGGCTCGAGCAGCACGCGCTCCCCTTGGTGAAGCGCGCGGCCGCTCACGATCGTGCCGTTGGTGCCGCCGAGATCTTCGATGAAGACGTCGTCGTCGACCTCGATGCGCGCGTGCTGCCGCGACACGAGCGGGTCGTCGATGAACACGTCCGCGGAGTCGAGGCGCCCGATGGTGAGCGCGCCGGCGTCGGGGAGCGGGTACGACGCCACGGAGCCGTCGCCGATGACGGCGAGGAAGAGGCGCTCGTCATCGGCGGTGAGCGCCGGGAGCGATTCGACGGTGGTTCCGTAACCTGTCTCGTCCAAAGGAGAGCTCGCGCGCGGATGGTACTGCCCGGTCGCGCGCGGTCGCAACGGCTCGATGCTGTGCTAAGTTGGCTCGCGGAGCGCCGCGGCGCGCGGCTGTAAGGGGACGATACGAGTGCCGAGCGCCCGCCGCCTCTGTCCGCTCTGCGAGAGCGAGATGCCGGACCTGTCGTGCCCGGTCCACGACGTCCCCACGATCTCCGTCGGCCACAGCCAGGGCCCCGCCGCGAAGCTCGAGGTGGGATCGGTCCTCGTCGATCGCTACGTGATCGACGGGCTGCTCAGTCAGGGCGGGATGGGCGCGCTCTTGAGGGCGCGCCGGCTCCCGGAGGGGCAAGAGGTCGTGATCAAGGTGCTGCGCGGCCAGCGCATCGCCGAGATCCAGAACGTGCGGCGCTTCTACCAGGAGGCGCGCGTCGCGAGCGCCCTGCACCACCCCAACATCGTCCGCATCATCGAGTTCGGCGTGGACGAGGCCACGCGCGCGCCGTTCATCGCGATGGAGTACGTGGAGGGCCGCACGCTCAAGGCGCTGATCGGCGAGGCGGGCGCGCTCGGCGAGGCGCGCACCGCGGGCATCTTCGTGCAGATCGCGCGGGCGCTCCTCGCCGCGCACGACCACGGGATCCTCCACCGCGATCTCAAGCCGTCGAACGTGATGGTGAGTCCGCTGTCGGACGGTGAGGAGCACGTCCGCGTCCTCGACTTCGGCCTCGCGAAGATCCTCTCCCCCGACCCGGAGATGTCGCCGCTCACGCAGCCCGGCAAGACGGTCGGCACGCCGGCGTACATGAGCCCGGAGCAGGTCACGCAGCGCCCGCAGGACTTCCGCTCCGACCTCTACGGCCTCGGCTGCATGCTCCACGCGGCGCTGACCGGAGGGCCGCCGTTCACGGGCGACGATCTGATCGCGGTGATGCGCAAACAGATGCGGGACCCGCCGCCGCCGCTGCCGGAGCGCCTCTTCGACAACCGCGCGCCCTCGTTCGGGCTCGTCCAGCTGCACCGGCAGCTGCTGAAGAAGAACAAGAACGAGCGCCCGGCCAGCACCGAGGAGGTCGTGCGCACGTTCGAGTCGCTGCTGTCGCGCGACTCGAGGCACGTCACGACGAGCCCCAAGGAGCGGCGCCACGGGCTCCAGATCATCCCGCTGAGCGCGCCCGAGCCGAGCGAAGCCGACCGCGGCGCGATCGAGACGCTCGCCGCGCAGACGCAGAACGAGCGGCCGCTCGAGGAGCGCATCGCGAACGCCGACACCGACCTCGAGTCGAGCGAGTCGTTCGAGTCGGCGACGGTCCTCACGCCCGGGTACACGGCGCGCAGCGAGTCGGCGACGCAGCTCGGCGGCATCCCGCCGGCGATCACCTTCAAGGAGGCGCTCGACCCGGCGACGATCATGGGCGCGCCGCACGAGGCGTTCCGCCCCCGCGACCCCGCCGACGACGAGCTCTCGGACGTCTTCGCGTCGAGCGGCGCCTACCCCGAGACGACGGATCCGGAGAGCGCGGCCTACGCGATGGGCGAGCGCGGGTTCGGTGAAGAAGCGACGGACGGCGCGCTCGAAGCGACCGGCGAGATGGTCCAGACCCGACCCCAGAGCGCGTCGTGGAACGCGTCCGCGCCGACGCCCGCCGAGGGATCGCCCGCGCGCGCGCCCGAGGCGCCCACGAACGCGACGCCGACGGTCACGCGGGAGGCCGAGGCCCCCGCCGGCTTCGTGGAGGACACCGCGGATGGCCTCGAGGACACCGGCGTCCCCGAGGACACCGCGTCCGGGCTCGCGACGATGCGCGGTTCGATCTCCGACCTCAGCCAGGTCTCCGAGGACGTGCTGACGACGATCGTCCCGTCGGACCTCGACGGCTCCGAAATGGTCGACGCGGGCACCCCGGTCGTCGACGAGGCGTCCTTCGAGCGCGCGGGCGGTGACTCGACGCGCCGCCTCGATGTGGACCCGCAGTGGAGCGCGGAGCGCGCGGCCGACAGCGCCGCGACGCCCGACGCGCTGGTGGTCCCGGCGCGCGCGCAGGGCTCGC
>JAUHYN010001027.1 GCA_030426505.1 bacterium
CGAGAACGGGCTGACCTACACCCGGACCGCGCCGCACCTGTTCCTCCTCCCTGGGGTCTTCACGGCGGCGACCATCGCCTCGCTTTTGACCCTGGGCGAAGGGCTGTCGGACCGACTCGACCCGCGGCGCCAAGTGTAGTTGGTTCGCCCGCGATGCCGAACGTGGTCGTGGTCGGCGCCCAGTGGGGCGACGAGGGCAAGGGCAAGGTCGTCGATCGATACGGCGCGCGCGCCGATTGGGTCGTGCGCTATCAGGGCGGGAACAACGCGGGGCACACGCTCGTGGTGGACGGTGAGAAGACCGTCCTGCACCTCGTGCCGAGCGGCATCCTGCACGACGGAACGAAGTGCGCGATCGGCAACGGCGTCGTCGTCGATCCCGCCGTCCTGATCGAGGAGCTCGAGATGCTCGAGGCGAAGGGCCTCGACCCGAAGGGGCGCCTGTTCGTCTCCTACGGCGCGCACCTGATCATGCCGTACCACCGGCGCCTCGATCTCGCGCGCGAGAAGATGCGCGGGGTCGACAAGATCGGCACCACGGGTCGCGGCATCGGGCCGGCGTACGAGGACAAGATCGCGCGCCGCGGCGTGCGCGTCGCGGACCTCTTCACCGCCGACCGTGTGGATGGCCTGGTGCGCAACCGCCTGCTCGAGCTCAACGCGATCCTCGCCGCGAACGAGGACGACGAGCCGTACTCCGAGGCGGAGATCCGCGAGATGGTGTCGAGCTACGTCGGCTTCGGCGCGCGCCTGAAGGACTACGTTGCGAACGTGGGCCAGGCGCTCGCGGACGGCCAGAAGAACGGCGAGCAGATCCTCTTCGAGGGCGCGCAAGGCGCCTTGCTCGACATCGACCACGGCACGTACCCGTACGTGACTTCGTCGAACACCGTCGCCTCGAACGCGGCGACCGGCGTGGGGCTCGGGCCGGGCACGCTGACCAACGTGGTCGGCATCATGAAGGCGTACACCACGCGCGTCGGCAGCGGCCCGTTCCCGACGGAGCTCGAGGGCGGCATCGGCGAGCGCCTGCGCGCGGCCGGGCACGAGTTCGGCGCGACGACCGGGCGCCCGCGGCGCTGCGGGTGGTTGGATCTCGTGGCGCTGCGCTACGCGGTGCGCGTGTGCGGGATCCAGCAGGTCGCGATCACGAAGCTCGACGTGCTGTCGGTGCTCGACGAGCTGCAGGTCTGCGTCGCGTACGAGCTCGACGGGCAGCGGCTCGACACCTACCCGGACAACGCGCACGACGTCGCGCGGGTGAAGCCGATCTACGAGTCGATGCCGGGCTTCGGTGAAGTCGGCGCGGTGCGCAGCGTGGCGGACCTCCCGGCGAACGCGCGCAGCTACGTGGATCGCATCACGAGCGACCTCGGCGTGAAGGTCGCGCTGCTGTCGGTCGGCCCGGGCCGCGGCGAAGACATCGAAGAGCTCGACCCATTCGCGTAGAGGCGCGCGGATGCCGGGAGGTCTTGCTGCTCGCTGGATGCTGTTGACTGAAGGCTCACTCCGTCAGGCAGCGGCCGTCGCCTTCGCACTGCGTGGTCGTCACCGCGCGCACCGCCGTCTTCACTCGGTCCATTCGGTCCGGCGCCTCGATCGCCCACAGCGCTTCGTACGCGCCCTCGACCTCGAACGCCTGGAGCGTCATGAATGCGGCGCGGGTGAGCGCGCGGCGCGCGGCGGGGACGTCGGGGAGCTGCACGGTCTCCGTGTCCGCGGGGAGGTAGATGTACCAGCCCCCCTCGAGGCTCTCGATCGCGACGCGCACGCCGGTCGCGCCGGGCGCGGAGGTGTTCGAGATCCGCGCGTTCGCCTTGTCGACGTCCGCCGACGGGAACGGCAGGAACGCGCGCGCCGCGAGGTCGACCTTTCGGTCGTAGCGATCGATCGGCGCCGCGATCAGGGTGAGGTCGAGCGGGCGCGCGGGGCGCTCCGAGGTGTCGATCGCCGACAGCACGAGGACCTGATCGCTCCCCTCCATCCCGGAGTGCAGCGGGGTCGTCGTGAGTGCGACGCTACCGCGCGGGATCGGCCGTGACAGGTAGCCGAACCCCGCGGAATCGGAGGCGACGATGCAGTCCGCGCCGTTGGGGTCGCCGAGGTCGTCCCCGCCGCCGAGCCCGGTGAGGACGAGGCCGCGACCCTCGAGGACCGCGTAGCTCGCCGCGATCATCGTGCCCGCGCAGCCGCCGCCGGGGACGTCGGGGAGGCGCGGGACGACGACTTCGGTCGTGAGCGCCGCGCGGTGCGACAGCGCCGCGTCGACCTCCACGTACGCATCGAAGTCGGGGCGGCAGCGGTCGGTGATCGCGACGAACGGATCCGTGCAGTCGCTGTCCGCGACGCGGCGGACCTTCGGCGTCGCCTCCACCTCGACGAACGGCACGGCGCCCATCCAGCCGCCCTGGGTGAGCGGCGTGAAGAGGCGGATGAGCTCGGCGCGGTCGCGCGCGGTGTACGGGTCCGGGCGCTGGAACTCGGAGAGCTCGTTGGCGAGTGAGGTGAGGGCGGACAGCTTGTACTCGCCGCCCATCACCCACGCTGCGGTGTAGCCCTCCGAGGTCCGCGTGAGGAAGCAGCCGAGGCCGGGCTCGCCGCCGCTGCGGCAGCGCGTGACGTCGCGCGTGAACTCGTTCGTGCCGAGCCCCGCGACGAAGTTGCCGGGGAGGTCGCTCGTCTGGTCGAGGTCGAACTGCGGGGCGTTCAGGCGGGTGGAGACGATGTCGACGCTCGGGAGCGCGCGATAGTCGAGGAGGTCCGGGGCGCGCGCGTTGTAGACGAGCGCGGCTTGGACGTCGGCGAGGGGGAGCGCGTCGAGGACGACGCCGCCGCGGATCCCACCGGCGGTCGTGAGGTCCGGCGCGCGCGGGACGGGGACGAGGACATCGTTCGCGCCGGGCGCGATGACGGAGACCGTCCGCCACCCGTCCTTCACCACGGTGATCGAGGTGATCGTCCCGGTCACCGTGGCTTCGACGCGGCCGAAGGTGTCGGTCGTATCGCTCGCGGCGGCGTCCGCGAAGATCGAGATCGCGGCGCCCTCGAGCGGCGCGCCGTCGGTCGCGTCCACGGCGACCACGCGCACGCGCCCGGCGGCGACGGGTTCGAAGGTCTGGACCGAGACCCCGCGGCACATCACGGAGGGCGCGTCGCGGACGGTGGCGCGGATCTCGACCATCCCGGCGCGCGTGCCCGCGGTCGCGACGGAGCCGGACACGGAGACGATTCCGGGATCGCTCGAGACGAAGTCGAACGCGGCGCGTGGGATCACGCGATCGCCTTCGAGGGCGATCGCGTGGAGCGGGGTGGAGTCGCCGAAGCGGAGGCTGGTGTGCGGCGAGACGATCACGCAGCGGTCCGCGCGCTGGGCGCTTGGCGCGACGCCGCACTCGCCGCCCACGCAGACCTCACCGTTGGCGCAGTCGACGTCGCCCTGACAGACGGGCGGGCGGCAGATCCGCTCGAGGGTGCAGACGCGGGGCGCGTCGC
>JAUHYN010001028.1 GCA_030426505.1 bacterium
GGGCGGACTGGGAGATCCTGGTCGACCTCGCGAAGGCCTGCGGCGCGGACTGGGGCTTCGACTCGGCGGCGGCCGTGTACGACGAGCTCGTGCGCGACGCGCCGAAGTTCAACGGCATCAGCCACGCGCGGATCGACGCGGAGGGCGTGGGCCTGCAGTGGCCGTGTGTCGATGCGAAGGATCCGGGCACCCGGTACCTGCACGAGGGGCGCGTGTTGCGCGGCAAGGGGCTGTTCCAGGCGGTAGACTACCGGCCCTCGCTGGAGCTGCCGTCCGAGCCTTACCCGCTCGTGCTCTCCACGGGGCGGACGCTGTACCACTACAACGCGGCCACGCAGACGCGTCGGACGAAGCAGCTGGCGGAGAAGCAGCCCGAGGCGTGGATCGAGATCCACCCGCGTGACGCGAAGATGCGCGGGATCGATCACGGCGATCGCGTCGAGGTCACGACCAAGCGCGGTCGCGTCGAGGTGCGGGCGCTCGTCTCGCGGCAGGTGCGGCGCGGCTGCATCTGGATGCCGATGCACTTCCCCGAGGCGCGCGCGAACCTCCTCACGAACGACGCCGGCGACCCGGTGACGCAGACGGCGGAGTACAAGGTCTGCGCGGCCCAGGTGAAACGCCTGGAGGAGGCCGGGGACGCCCCGTTCCCGGGGTCGTACTATGCGTCGAATGGCCCAGGTCCCGGCGCGGTCGAAGCGGAGCCCGCGGGCTCGGTGTGATGTAGGCCTCTTGCGCACCTTCCGCTGCTTCTGACATCTTCGGATCCGTGAAGGTCGCGCTCGACTCGCTCCAACGCTTCGGGCTCTCGCGCGCGGACTTCGCGAGCTTCACCGATCAGCTCCGCGAGAAGGAGACCAAGGAGAACCGCGAGCTCCTCGACGACGCTGGGCGCCTCACGGTCTCCGCCCTCGACACGTTCGCCACCGAGTTCTCGGTCGCGATCCCCACCGATCGCATCCGCGCCGCGCTGAAGCCGGTGCCCGGCGCGACGCGTCTGCCGAAGACCGCGTTCCCCGAAGCGAAGGCCTCCGTCGGCGAGGCGCGCACGCACGCCGCGCGCCCTGGCGATCCCGAGATCCCGTACGCCGATCTCGGTCGCTTCAGTGGATTGGTGGACTTCCTCCGGTCCAAGCCCGAGGACGGCAACAGCATCCCGGCGTCGCAGCTCCTCCGTCGGCTCTGGGACGGCGTGGCCGGCGCGCACCGCACGATGTTCCCGGCCGTCATCGAGGCGGCGACGGTGTTCGCCGCGTCGGCGGCGGGCCCCGCGCACACCGAGCGCGACGGCACCATCGACGTCTCGAGCATCTTCACGCCGCTCGCCGAGTCGAAGGACGGCGCGAAGGTCTACAAGCGCGCGTACCTCGATCGCTTCTTCCCGCGCCTGTCGAAGGGAGGTGGCGCCGTCGAGCTGCACGCCTTCCAGAACGAGTCGATCGTGGTGACGGTGCCGAAGGGCGGGAGCGTGTTCCTCGTCGACGGCAAGGGCGACCAGACCGCGGCCTTCCTGCGCCCACAGAAGATGAACGTGGACGGCGTCGATGTGCAGGCCGTCGAGATCGGGCCGGGCATCGCGGGGCGCGAGGGGATCTTCCGGGACGTCGGGCCGAGCGTGACGCTCAAGGTGCTCGACGAGAGCGGCAACCCCACGCTCGAGAAGTCGTTCACGTTCAACGGAGGCATTGGCCGCTTCTCGACCAAGCTGTGGACCGCGCCGATCGGCTACCAGGACTTGGCGGGCTCGGGCCTCGAGCCGGTCCACTTCGATCACTACGTGCCGTCCGCGACGGACAACAAGGTCCCGCTCGGGCAGCGCCCGCGCATCACGATCGACGGCCAGGACACGGACCGCCTGAAGATCGTGCGGGACGGGAAGGCGTTCACGATCGACCGCCTCCTCCAGCTCCTCGACCCCAGCGGCAAGAAGACCTACGTGAATCAAGAGCCCGGCAAGAAGGGTGTCGTCTTCCTCGAGCGGAGGAGCGGGCGCAGCATCGACGACGCCGACTACGATCCCATCCAACTCGCGAGAGTCACGACCAGCTTCGGCCACGGGAGCTCGTTCGACCCCGGCCTCTCGCAGTCGAAGCACGCGCGGATCGGCTCGCAGGGCGTGACCGTGTACGAGACCGGGACGCGCAAGCCCGTGGCGCGCTTCGATCCGCTCGCGCCGCCCAAGCACTGACGCCCGTTCGGTCTTGGGCTATGGTCCGCGTGGGTGTCCGCTGCGCTCCTCGCTCTGCTCGCTGCGGCGACGGTCAGTCGCGTCGCCATCGTCCCGATCGTCGGGACCGATGACCGGGTCCAGACTCAGCAGATCGTCACCGCCGTCGCGGCGGCGATCGAGGCGCGCGTCGGCCTGAAGGCTATGTCGATCGACGAGCTCTTCAGCACCGACGGCACCGCGCTCATCAAGTCGATCAATCGCTGCGGCACGGACAAGAACTGCGTGCGGCGCTCCGTGCGCGACTTCGGCGCGGACTTCGCCGTCGTCGTCGTCCTCAACCGGCGCGTCACGCCGCCGCTGGTGCAGATCGAGATCGTCCCGGGCGCGTCGCGGCTCGACCGCGCGGGTTCCAAGGTTGGCAACGTGACGGCGCAGAGCGACGAGGCCTCCACGCTGAAGCGCCTCACGTCCGAGCTCCTCGGTGATGCCGGCTTCCTCCGCGCCGCCTCGATCGATCTCGTCGTCGAGCCCCCCGACGCGACCGTCCTCCTCGACGACGTCCCGCAGGTCACCGCCGCGGAGCACCGCTTCCAGGTCCAGCCGGGCGCGCATCGCGTCGAGGCCAAGCGCGAGGGCTACGAGCCGTTCTCGGAGTCGAAGACGCTCGCCGAGGGCGAAACGTGGATGCTGCGCCCGGTGCTGAAGGAGCAGGCGACGTCGGTGTTGTCGTCGCCGTGGGTCTGGGTCGCGACGGCGGCGGTCGTGGTCGCGGGCGCCGTCACGGTCGGGGTGGTCGTCGCCGCGAACCAGGACCCGCGCACCGTGCGCGTGTGCCCGATCCCCTGCGAGTGAGCTACTCGATCTTCGAGAGGCGGCGCGCGAGATCCGCGAGCTGATCCCGCGCGAGGTCTTCCTCGGCGGCGCCCAACAACTCGACGCGCGTGAGGTCGAGGAGGATTTGAACGGCCTCCTTGCGACGCGCCTCCTCGGCCGGGTCCCCCTCGAGTCGGCGTCGCAGCCGATCGGCCCGGCCTTCGAGGCGCTTTCGGATCACGTCGACCGACGCCACCGCAGGCGGCGCCTTGGGCGTCACGGTCTTGGGCGGCGGGGCCTTCGCGGTCGGGCTTTGTGGGGCGTCGCGGCATGAACTCAATGACCCCGGCCTGCGCCCAGGCCTGGTAGAGCTTGAGCTGACGCATGCCGGCACGCCACGCGGCGATTGCGTCGCCCTCGGGGTAGGAAGATTCGGGCGTGTCGGTGCCCTGCTCGGGGTCGATCGCCTCGGTGAAGATCGTGCCCAGGCACGCGCGGACGCCGCCGTC
>JAUHYN010001029.1 GCA_030426505.1 bacterium
CAGGTTCTTGGGCAGGATCGAGACCTCGTAGCCCGCCGCCGCCGCGATCGGCAGCTGCCCCGCCGCGAACTGCCCCTCCTGGGTGAAGATCGAGCGCCCGAGCGGCAAGCCCGCCTGCGCGAAGACCTGACGGGTGAGGTCGAGGGAGACCTCGAGGTCCCGCCGCGGGTAGGCCACGTAGAGCTGATCCGAGTAGTGGAAGCTGTCGAAGTCGATCTGGTGGCGCCGCGCGAGCGTCTGCATCTTCGTCAACACGTCCGGGTGACGCGTCGCGATGATCTCCACCATGTACGCCTGCAGCTCGATGTCCGCCGCGAAAGAAGGGTGCGCGAGAAAGAGGTCCAACACCGGCTCCAGCCCCTCGCGCACGATCCGATCCTCGAGCTGAGCCTCGTCGAAGTCGTTCTCGCGCGTGAGCTCGCCGTCCGGGAAGCCGCGCAGCCCGCCCGCCACGTACTGCACGTTGAAGTGATAGACCGCGACCGCGAGCTTCGGCTCCGCCGAGAGATCGCGCGGCCCCTCCCCCTCACCGGGACACGTCGCCGCGGGCATCGCGTCCAGCGACCAGGCCGCCTTCACCCGCGCGCAGGCGGCGTCGCGCGCGTCGTCGCCGCCGCAACTCACCAACCCCAGCGCCAAGCAACACCCCGCCCACCCACGCGTCATGCGCGGTACTTCACCCGCCGTTCGGAGCGCGCGCAAGCGGCCCCGCGCGCGAGCCGTGGAACGAATCGCAGTGGCGCGACGCCGCCCCACGCAGTATCGTAAGCGTCATGGTTACACTTGACGCGACCGTCGAGATCGCCGCCGGCGTCCACATGCCGTCCTTCGGGCTCGGCGTGTTCCGCGCCGGCGACGCGACCTACGACGCCGTGCGGTGGGCCCTCGAAGCCGGATACCGCCACGTGGACACCGCGCGCATCTACCGCAACGAAGCCGACGTCGGGCGCGCCGTCCGCGACAGCGGCCTGGCCCGCGAGGACGTGTTCGTCACGACGAAGCTGTGGAACGACGACCAGGGCTACGACCGCACCCTGCGCGCCTTCGACAAGAGCCTCGAGCAGCTCGGCCTCGACTCCGTCGATCTGTACCTCATGCACTGGCCCCTCGCCGGCAAACGCCTCGACTCGTGGCGCGCCATGGAGGCGATCCTCGAGAGCGGCCGCGCGAAGGCGATCGGCGTCAGCAACTTCACCGAGCGTCACCTGCGCGAGCTGTCGAACGTCGCGAACGTGAAGCCCGCGGTGAACCAGTTCGAGCTCCACCCGCTCCTCCCCCAGCCGGAGCTCGTCGAGTACTGCCGCGTGCAGGACATCGTGGTGGAGGCGTACAGCCCGCTCGCGAAGGCGAGGCACTTCGACGAGCCCGCGATCGTCGCGGCCGCGAAGGCGCTGAACGTGACGCCCGCGCAAGTCATGATTCGCTGGGGCATCGAGAAGGGCTTCGTCGTCATCCCGAAGTCGCAGCGCAAGGAGCGCATCCTGGAGAACATGGCGGTCTTCGACTTCGAGCTCGGCCACCACCTCGACGCGCTCGATGCGATCGAGACGCGGCAACGCACCGCCTGGGATCCGTACACGGTGGATTGAACGCGATGTTCTCGAACACCCACTTCGCGCTCGCGACTCACGTCCTGTCGGTCCTCGCGATCCGCGACGAGGCGCCGGTGACTTCGTCGGACCTCGCGTTCAGCGTCCACACCAACCCGGCGTTCCTCCGCACGCTGCTCGGGCGCCTCAAGAAGGCCGGCCTCATCGAGGTCACGCTCGGCAAAGGCGGCGGCGCGCGGCTCGCGCGACCGGCCAAGAAGATCACGCTCCTCGACGTGTACCGCGCCGTGGATCCGGATCCGGACCGCGCGCTCCACCGCTGCGACCCGAACGTCGAGTGCGTCGTCGGCCGCAACATCAAGGCCGTGCTCGGCGACGTGATGGACGACGTCGAGTCGGCCGTCGAACGCAGACTCGCGCGGCGCAACGTCGCCGACGTCGCCCAAGAGATCCTCGCGCTCGGCTGATCGACCGCGGCGCGATCTTTTTTCCCACGACCCGGAACAACTCGGCCCCCGATCGGGTTGCTCTCTCCAAAATGTAACTGTGTCACTGACACAATATCAACCGGAGAGGGATACGAAGATGAGTCGACGCTACGAGAACAAGATCGCACTGGTGACCGGCGGGACCACGGGCATCGGCCTGGCCACCGCAGAGCGCCTCGCCGCCGAGGGCGCCACGGTCGTCGTCACCGGCCGCAACCCCGACACCCTGCAGAAGGCGAAGGAGAAGCTCGCGGGCCGCGCCGAAGTGGTCGCTTCCGACGCCGCGGACCCCGCCGCCATCGAGGCGCTGATCGCGAAGATCGAAGCCGACCACGGTCGGATCGATCTGCTCTTCCTCAACGCGGGCATCGCGCACTTCGCGCCGCTGTCCGACGCGCCGCTCGAGGACTTCGATCGCATGTTCGCGATCAACGTGCGCGGGCCGTGGCTCACGCTGAAGGCCGCGTCGCGGATCCTCGCGGAGGGCGCCTCGGTCGTGTTCAACACCTCGGTGGTGAACGTGAAGGGCCTCGCGGGCGCGACGGCGTACGGCGCGACGAAGGCGGCGCTGCGCTCGATCGTCCGCAGCGCGGCCGTGGAGCTCGCGGAGCGGAACATCCGCGTGAACGCCGTGAGCCCGGGCCCGATCGAGACGCCGATCTACGGGAAGATGGGCATGCCGGAGGAGGCGCTGAACGGTTTCGCGCAGGGCATCGCCGCGCAGGTCCCGCTGCAGCGGTTCGGCCAGGCCGACGACATCGCGGCCGCGGTGGCGTTCCTGGGATCGGCGGAGGCCGCCTACATCAACGCGGCGGAGCTCCCGGTCGACGGAGGCTTCGGCTCCGTCTGAGGAATCCTGTACCGTAGCTTCGATGAAGCGGTGCGCCCTGGGCCTGACGGCCCTCCTCGCCTTCGCCTGCTCCGACCCGGAGCCCGGGCCGCCGACGCCGCCGGACACTCGTGATGGCGGCGTCGTCGCGGTCGACGGCGGCGACGCGGGCGTCGCCGAGCCGAAGCCCCTCGCCGCGGACGCGCCGCTCGAGCCCTTCACGGTCGACCTCTGGATGTCCGCGACGATCCCGCCGGACTCGGAAGACCCGATCATCGAGGCCCTCACCGCGGGTGACTTCGAGACCCCGAACGGTGGCACCGACGCGAACGGCGTCCGGTGGACCGCCACCCGCATCGAGGGCACGACGATCGACCACGCCAACGCCGGCACCGGCACGCGTTACTTCTGTACGCAGCTCCTCGCGCAGGAGCGCGGCGGCCTCGTGGGTCGCCTCGACGGCAGCGCGACGATCTACATGAACGGCGCGCCGCTCATCGGCGACTTCTACCGGCGCGGCCAACTCCGCGTCGCCCTCCCCATCGAGGCGGGTCTCAACGATCTGTGCCTGCGCTACACGAGCCCCGCGCAGCGCGGTCCGCCGGAGCTCGAGCTGTGGCGAAC
>JAUHYN010001030.1 GCA_030426505.1 bacterium
GCGCCACCGGTCCGATCTACCGTACCCGGGGGGTCCTGGTCGGACATTTGACCGACTCTTTGCCCTGCGGCGCCCCTGAATTCGGCGCCCGGGGGTCGGGGGCGCGCGGCGCGGTCGAAGATTCGGTACCTTGGGGGCGTCTCTACCGTGTTGCACGCGCTCGTCCTCCTCCTCCTCGCGGCGCCCGACGCGCCGACTGGCGTCGAACCGGCGCTGACCGCGCCGAAGGGCGCGGCGTGTGAGTTGTCGCTGCAAACGGACCCGTGTCCGACCGGGGACTGCGACGCGGGGAGCGGCACGACGCGGATCGAGGTCGGCGAGGGGCGCTACCGGCTCTTCGTGCGGTGCGAGGCGGGCGACGCGGTGTACGCGCCCCCGCCGTTCGACGTGCGCGTGAAGGCGGGCGAGATCGCGCGCCCGAAGATCGAAGTCGACGCGGCGAAGATGCGCGTGGAGTCGCGGCGCGGCGGCGTGCTGCTGCCGGCGCACGTCGACCTGTACCCGGCGAAGTCGGACTTCGCGGGGCCGGCGCTCGCGCGGGTCGCGTCGAATCGAACGGTGTCGGTGGCGGAGGGGCACTACGACTTGTTGGTCGCGCTCGCCGACGACGACTCGCCGCGGTCGGAGGTCGCGATCCGCGGCGTGCGCGTGACCTCGAAGAAGAAGCCGATCGTGCGCGCGGATCTGTCGGACGGCGGCGTGGTGGTGCGGGCGCGCCGGGACGGTCGACCGGCGGAGGCGGCGGTGCGGGCATTCGTCGAGGGGCGCAAGCGCGACGTGGGCTCGGTGACGAGCGGCGAGGAGCTGCGGTTGCCGCCGGGGCGCTACCGCATCGAGACCGAGCTCTTGTCGAGCTTCGACTACGCGACGAACCGCCAGCAGATCTGGATCCTCCCCGGGCGGACGAAGCAGCTCGCGGAGTCGTTCTCGACGGGGCAGCTGTCGGTGGCGGTGACGGCCGATGGGCAAGACGCGCCGGCGACGATCCGGATCTCGCGGCCGGGCGCGGCGGACTTCTTCAACTACTTCGAGGCGCCGGGGCCGGTGACGTTGTCGCCCGGGAAGTACACGGTGGCGATCGACACGCCGGTCGCGGGCCCGCTCGGCGAACAGCGCGTGGATGTGGAGGTCTCGCGCCGCGGGCACACGAAGAAGCGGTTCGACTTCACGCGCGCGACGCTGGTGGTGCGCGTGGAGAAGAACGGGCGGCCGGTGGGGTTCGCGGAGGTCCAGGTATTCGCGGCGGGCGGCGGCGCGGAGGTGAAGCCGGAGGCGGACGGTGCGTTTCGGCTGTGGCCGGGGCGCTACGAGATCTCGGCGAAGCTGGAGTCCGGCGCGACGCTGTCGGACGGCCCGTTCGACGTCGCGCTCGGGGAGCGGCTCACGCGACGGCTCGCGTTCGATCGGGCGTTCGTGACGGTGCGTGCGAAGCGCGGTGACGGGGAGGTCGCGGCGATGGCGTACGTGTATCGGCGCGGAGCCACGAAGCCGATCGCGCAGGGCCCGACGGGCGAGCGGATCGAGGTGCTGCCGGGGACGTACGATCTCAAGGTCGTCGCCGGGCCCGACGCGCACTGGGAGCAGGCCGTGAAGGTCGAGGACTCGCGGACGGTGACGGTGGTGATGCCCGTGCAGGTGCAGGCGGAGGAGTTGCCGGAGGGCGACGGGGAGCTGCCGGAGGGCGACGCGGAGGACTGAGGGCCGTCGACTCAGGGGTCTTCGGTGAAGAGCTCGTCGACCGAGTCGGCGTCCAAGGCGCGATCGAACCAGCGCTCGAGCTCGTCGGGATCGCGCGAGGCCTGGATGCGTTCGCGCTGGGTGTCGTCGAGGTGCCAGCCGCGGCGATCGATCAGGTGGAGGAGCGCCGCGGCGCGGCCCGCGGCGCGGCCTTCGGCCAGGCCCTCGGCCAGACCCTCGACGCGGCCCTCGGCCAGACCCTCGGCGCGCGCCTTCGCGTGCAGCCGCTTCATGAAATCCGACTGGAACTCGTACTTGCCGGACGCCACCATCGCTTCCAACTCCCGGGCGACCGCTGTCTTCAGCGACGCCATCAAGACATCAATGTACAGAGCCCGCGGGTCGTCGTCGAGGATCTCCAACGCCTCCAGCGCGACGCCCACGATCTCGAGACCCTCGGGTTCGTTCCCGTGCGCGAGCGCGGACAACATCGCGAGCTCCGGCTTCGCGTGGGCCTCCTCGCGCGACGTCACCCGCGGCACGCTCGACGGCCCGAGCACGATCACCCGGAACACGTTCCCCGGCTCGCCGACACGAATCGGCGTCGCCGCCCACCGCGCGACCCGCTCCGCCGTCGCGACCACGAGCACCGAGACCGGGCAGCGCAATCGCGCCCGCACCGTCGACGCGTAGACCGGCCACGAGAACGGCTTATCCGGATCCACCGTGAGCTGAACCTCCACGACCATCCCGTGCGTCGGACGCGCGCCCTCCCGCAGGACCACCACCAAGTCCGCGTTGTACGCGGGCACCGGCCCCGCGCCGGGCTCGTCGATCGTGGCCTCGGAGAACGTCGGCAGCGCGACCCCGGCCGCCCCGGAGGCCAACTCCGGCGCGAGCGACGCGCGTTGACGGAAGAGATCGACGACCGCCTCGTGGAGCGCGGAGGGCACGGCGGTCGGATAACACGTGCGACCGTCGGCCTCAGCCGAAACGTTCCATTGAAACGAATTTCAGAACAGCGTGTCAGCCGCCGATGCGGGACATGTCGACGCCGTGGTGCCGGTCGACACCCGCCACGTTGAACTCGTGGCCGTCGCCCTTGCCGAAGAGCGACTGGCTGACGGCTTCGAGGACGCCGTCGTCGCTGCGGCCGTCGCGGAGGAGCGCGCGGAGCGGCAGCCCGGACGGCGACGCGAGGCAGGCGCGGATCTCGCCGCGCGCCGTGATGCGCACGCGGTTGCAGCGGTGGCAGAAGTTGTCGGTGACGGCGCCGATGAATCCGACGCGGCGACCGCTCCCGTCCGCCGCTTCGACGTAGCCCGCGGGGCCGCGGTCCATGCGGTAGGTCGGGTCGTCGTCGCGCGCGAGGAGGCCGGCGAGACGCGACTTCATCTCGGCGACGGGCACGACCGCGTCGGTGCCGAGGCGCGCGCCTTCGCCGAGCGGCATGAGCTCGATGAAACGCGGCACGATCCCGCGATTCCACGCCCAAAGGACATTCTCCTCGAGGACGTCTTCGTTCGACCCGCGCACGACGACCGCGTTGGTCTTCATCTCTGCGATGCCGGCTTCGAGCGCCGCGTCGATCCCGCGGATCACCCGTGCGAGATCCCCGCCGCGCGTCATCTTCGCGAAGCGCTCGGGATCCACGCTGTCGAGCGACACGTTGATCCGCGACAGCCCCGCCTCGACCAATGGACGCGCGAGGTGATCGAGCGCCGTCGCGTTCGTGGTGAGCGCGATGTCTTCGATCCCGGCGTCCTCGCGGAGCATCTTCACGAGCTCGGCGAGGTTCTTCCGGATCAACG
>JAUHYN010001031.1 GCA_030426505.1 bacterium
CCGCTTCACGCCGATCGAAGAGACCCTCAACGACCACCACCTGGGCATGAACTTCTCGCGCGCCTGGGGCCTGTGCTCGATGGGCCGCGCCCTGGGCGACGACGCCTACCTGGAGGCCGCCGCCCGGCACGTGCGGGCCGCGATGGTCGTCCACGACGCCCGCCAGGGCGACTATCGAGCCTACGGACACTGGGTCAGTCAGTTCGGTGTTTACGCGATGCTCTGTCTGATCGAATAAGCTCCCCGAGATGCGTCCCCTCTTCACGCTCGCCGTCTCGGCGCTGCTGCTCACGTCCGCGTGCAAGTCCTCGACGGCCTCCGAGAAGCACCCCGAGATCGAGAAGTTCCTCACGAGCTACTTCGCGACCTGGTCGAAGGGCGACATCGACGCGTACGGCCGTCACTTCTCGGACAAGGCGACGATCACGTTGATCGAGAAGGGAAGCGTGCGGTGGGTCCTCCCGCTCGATCGCTTCCTCGACACGCAGCGCCGCGCCGTCGCCTCCGAGAAGATGGTCGAGCGCATGACGAGCTTCGTCGCCGACGTCGACGAAGAGGCCGCGAGCGCGACCGTGCAGTGGGTCCTCGAGAAGAAGAACTCGAAGAGCACCGGCGTCGACCGCTTCATCCTCTTCAAGGACTTCAACGGCGACTGGCTCATCCAGTCCCTCGTGTTCTACGGCGACTGAGTCCGCGCGATGGCCAAAGCGAAGAAGAAGCAGAAGAAGGCGGAGCCCGCGGAGCCCGCCGCGCCGAGCCGCGTCGAACCGGACGCCAAGGTCGCGTCCTGGTACGCGGGCGCGGTCTCGTTCACGTCGGGTGCGTGCCTGATGATCCTCGAGATCACCGCGAGCCGCGTCCTCGCGCCCGAGTTCGGGAACACCGTCTACCTGTGGTCCGCGATCATCGGGATGATCCTCGCGGCCCTCACGATGGGCTACCAGCTCGGCGGCCACCTCGCGGAGCGCGGGCGCCCCGCCCTCCTCGTCTACCTCTCGTGTGGCGCCGGCGCGTCCGTCGCAATCGTCCCGCTGTGGTCGTCGTGGCTGCTGCCGAAGCTCGCCGCGTCGATGTCGCCGTCGGGCGGCGCGCTGGTCGGGACGGCGCTGTTGTTCTTCGTCCCGTCGGTGCTGATCGGCGCGCTGTCCCCGGTCGCCGTGAAGGTCGTGAACCTCGGCGGCGCCGACGCCGGCCGAGCCTCCGGCCACATCTCCGCGCTCGGCGCGATGGGTTCGATCCTCGGCACGTTCGGCGCCGGCTTCGTGCTCCTCCCCGCGATGGGGACGCAGGACGTCCTCACCGGCGTCGCCCTCGCCCTCGCGCTGATCGGCGTGAGCGGCGCGCTGGTCGCGAAGCTCTCACGCGGCGCCCCGATCGCCGTCGCGGTCCTGGTCATCGCCCCCGCGTTCGTCGACCACGAGCCCCGCCTCCTCGAAGGCGAGCGCCTGCTCCACGAGGAGGAGACGTTCTACCACCGCGTCCGGGTCACCGAGTACGACAGCCGCATCGGCCGCATCCGCCAGCTCGACCTCGACTCCACGCGCGAGGGCGCCCGCGCGCTCGACTCCGAGGTGCTGCCGTTCTGGTACACGCGCTTCATCCGCATCGCGCCGATGTACCTCACCGCGCCGAAGCGCGCCGCGTTCGTGGGCGGCGGCGCGTTCACGATGCCGATCCGCTTCGCGAAGATGTACCCGGACGCCAACGTCGACGTGTACGAGCTCGACCCGAAGGTCGTCGAGATGGGCGTCGAGTTCTTCGAGCTCGGTGAGTACGAAAAGATCCGCGCCGTCACCGGCGACGCCCGGCGCAACCTCAAGGTGACCGACGCGCGCTACGACTTCGTCTTCGGCGACGCCTACAACGGCGTCTCGTGGATCCCGTTCCACCTCGCCACGAAGGAGTTCTACACCCTCGTCGCCGACCGCATGACCGACGGCGGCGTGTACATGAGCAACGTCATCTCCTCCCTCGACCCCGACCGCGGCGCGTTCTTCTTCTCGACCGTGAAGACGCTGCGCGAGGTCTTCGGCCACGTGCAGGTCTACGGCCGCAGCGGAGGCGGCACCGGCCAGAACCTGATCCTCGTGGCGAGCAAGGAGCCCCTCCCGTCCCGCGATGCGATCGCGACGATGTCCGACGCGATGGGCCTCGGCGAGCTCACCCGCCACTTCGTCGACCTCGACCGCCTCGAAGACGACCTCGCGGGCGCCCTCGTCCTCACCGACGACTACGCGCCGGTGGAGGCGATGCTCGCCGAGCAGTGAGACGCTGAGCTCGCTACGCCCACCCGACCTGCGCGCCGCGGCCCTTCTGCTCCACCTTCGGCTTCGGCGACACGAACCCCACCAGCGCGAGCTCCAACACCTCGTCGAGCTCCTTCACCTTGTGGACCTTCACCTGCGACAGCAGCCGCGCCGGGACCTCCTCGAGGTCCGGTTCGTTGGCGGCCGGGACGATCACCTCGGACACACCCGCGCGCGCTGCGGCCAGGATCTTCTGACGGAGCCCGCCCACCGGTAGGACACGACCGCGGAGCGTGATCTCGCCCGTCATCGCGACATCCCGACGAATCGCTCGCTCGGTGAGCAGCGACAGGATCGCCGTCGCCATCGTGATGCCCGCCGAGGGGCCGTCCTTCGGGATCGCGCCGTGCGGGACGTGGACGTGCATCTCCTGGTTCATCAACACGTCCGGATCGATCCCGTACGCCGACATGCGCGAGCGCGCGCACGACAACGCCGCCTGCGCCGACTCCTTCATCACCGCGCCGAGGTGACCGGTGAGCGTCAGCCCCGGCTTGCCGCGCATGAGCGTGGCCTCCACGTGCAGGATCGAGCCGCCCGCCTCCGTCCACGCGAGCCCGGTCGCGAGGCCCACGCGGTCCTCGACGTCCGGGCGCTCCGGATCGTGTTTGCGCGGCCCGAGGTACTTCTCGAGGTCGTTGACCGTGACGCGCGTGTTCTTCTTCCGGCCCTCCGCGTACGTCCGCGCGACCTTTCGCGCGATCTTCGCGAGCTGCCGCTCCAACGAACGCAGCCCCGCCTCGCGCGTGTAGCGATCGATGATCGCCTCCAGCGCCGGCGTCGACACGTGGACGCGCTCCGCCGTGAGCCCCGCGCGCTCCACCACCTTCGGGATGAGGTACGCCTCCGCGATGCTCTTCTTCTCCTCCGCGTCGTAGCCGGGGAGCTGGATGATCTCCATGCGATCGCGCAGCGCCGCCGGGATGGTGTCGACGACGTTCGCCGTCCCCACCCACAACACGCGCGACAGATCGAATGGCAGGTTCAGGTAGTGGTCCGTGAAGCCGTCGTTCTGCTCCGGGTCGAGCACCTCGAGGAGCGCCGCCGCCGGATCTCCGCGGACGTCCTTGCCGACCTTGTCGAGCTCGTCGAGCATGAACACCGGGTTGTTCGCTCCGGCCTGCTTCAGCCCGCTGATGATCCGCCCCGGCATCGCGCCGACGTACGTGCGGCGGTGCCCG